>JBAVVF010000760.1:0-2539 GCA_049697155.1 Anaerolineales bacterium | reverse complement strand
CACTATGAGCATCACATCTATTTCGCATATCCGTCCCATGGCACGACGAACTGTGAATCCTGCCACGTGGAAGGTGCCTACAATGTTCCAGATCAGTCCAAGTCGCTGCCTGGGTTGCTCTCGGCATCCGACGAGATCAATGGCGAGGAAAGAAGTATTGGTGACGTGCCCTCTTATGTCACCGGTCCGGCCTCGCGCGCCTGTGGCGGCTGCCACCGCGCAGAACTGATCAAGGATGATTCGGCTGACGGACTTGCGGCATTTAACCTGCACATGGCGCAGGGCGGTTACATGGTCGAGGCAGGCGAGGACGCCGGCAGCACGCTCGGCACAGTAATCGACAAGATCATGGCGCTCTTCAAGTAAGCGAGGAATGCCAGGTGGGTTTCGACCCACAACTCAAAAGGCAAGGGCCCCCCAAAAAGGGGCTCTTGTTTATTAAAGGCAGCGAAGAATGTAGTGCTGATTTCTCGCAGTCCGGATGCCCCCGCTATCATGGTAACTTTCAAACAAACACTCCCCGTGCTAAAAGCACGGGGAGCAAGGTAGGATTGTGCTAGCTGCAAAAGCAAATTAAGCGACAGCCGGTCTGAACTTATACCAATATACCTGATTTGACCGCGCCTGTCTATTTGACAGTGACCCTATAAAAGTGGGGCAGGCTTAATGGCTTGCCCTGCTTTGTTTTATGAATGAAATACTACGTTATATGTCAGGAGACCACCGCCCAGCAGAGCGGTACAATCCAGCCACCCCCACCGAAGGCGAGCCGAACTGTTTCCAGCTTGGTTCGCCTTTTCATAAAATTAGAAATATTACAGACGAGTTACCACGAGCTACTTGGCGTTTCAAAGCAAGTGTTGCTTGTAGCATTGATAAATCGTTGATAGAAAGTTCCCGTGTTTAGACTTGATGCCTCTTCAATTCCCTTAAGACCAGTATTATTGGATCCCAATACCCAGTCGTTTAAACGATAGTTATTCACATACTTGCTTTCATCTCTGGACCAAGCGTAAAGTCTGGGTGTAGTGAGACTGTAGCAAACGCTAATGGTCTCACCAGCCTTGTTCCCTTCAAATTCAAAGATTGCCGTAAATTGATAGTCAGGATAAAACAAAACGATATAGAAGGGCAATATGCCGGTTGGGGTATCACTATACGTTTTGATGAAGATGTTAGCTGGTTCTCCATACTCGGAAAGCAAATGGGGAATAGTGAAGATCTCACCTGTGCTCTCACTTCCCACATAAACGATCGAAACGACATCGTCTAACACGTCTATTGATGCCCCTCTCCCTATCCTACTATCAGGGATTTTATAGCTTACAGAATAAGCCATTAATGTGTGGCGTGTATTGGCATCTCGGGTAAGATCGAATGGACCGCTACTTGTGACAGTAGGCGAAAACCTGGAGAGAAGAATCAAAGCATTCTCCCAGCTTGTCTCGCCAGGCGTAATCCCCCACCAACAGGGTAATTTGCATCCCCCGTTAGTAGCGATCATATGATTTATGGCCTCAATTGCATTACTCCCTATTAAGGTAGGTTGTGCCGTCCATGTTGGTTGAAACGTAGTAGGTGTTTGCAAAAGAGTCGGTTGCCTTGTAGAAGTTGGTTGAACGCCCGTAACAATATAAGTCGATGTTTCCTCTGCTGGCATTGTAGAAGAATATGGCAAATCTGTCTGCTCGCCAGTTGTTAATGAACAGGCAGTCAACGAAAGAGTAATTATTACAACGAAGCTTGTGTATCTGAGATGCATCTTCATATTATATGAGATTCCTTCTTTCGTCTTATGGATTTATCACTGACAGAAGCTGACCAATTCCAGGTTTTCGTTTTGAGATGATCCCATATATCCAATTATCCATATTGAAATTCATGAAATCAGCTCTTTCTTGACCTTTGGGAGACCAGCCTACGCCGCTCGGGCTCTGCTCCCAATGGTTCCAAACCCATCCAGCAAACATATCAGCGAAAATTTCACCTCGCCCATCTTTACCATCCATATATCCGCCTTCGCTGGGATTCCACTGCCATTCCCACAACGGACCAGCGAATCCACCATATTGTTCACCTCCATATTCCCGCCACCATAAACTCTCAGTCAATGCATTCCTTCCAAGTTTTTGTTTCCATCGTGTGCTGCCCTCCCCACCCAGCGCGTTCCATACAGACCTTTCAAAGGCATGCCCAAATTCATGCGTGATGAAACGCCAATCTTCAATTTTTGCATTCTTGAACATCCATATCCTATTAGAGGCTTGTACTTCTGCCCAACATCCAATGCACGAATATGATTTACGGGTAAAAGTTACTTTACCGCGATGGATATAGAAAAATGCTTCCCACGGTTCTAACGTATCATTCAATGCAAGGGAAGATAATCCAGCATTACAGGATTCGGCGTATCTTCTCGTCGCCTCACGATTATATGCGTTTGCATAGGCTTCAGCTATCTTTCCAGCTGCCAACGCGACATTCAATTGCTCGTAAGGTGTCCATTCCGGAGCACCACTATCCTTGTCGAAGACCACAT
>JBAVVF010000759.1:0-2756 GCA_049697155.1 Anaerolineales bacterium | reverse complement strand
CTGCTGTGGTGAGACGATTTTCCCAACTAACGGGTGCTCCGGGGCCAACACCATAAAGGTCGCACCCCACAACGTATCTGGGCGCGTAGTAAAGACAGTCAACCGAGATTCCAACACGGACAGACTTTTATCGTCAACCGTGAAATGGACCTCAGCCCCCTCCGATTTACCGATCCAATTGGTTTGCAGCAATTGCACCCGCTCAGGCCAGTCCATATGAGAAAAGTCCATCAGCTCCTCAGCGTACTGGGTGGTGCGGAAGAACCACTGTTCCAGATCCTTCTTGATCACCGGCGTACCGCAGCGTTCACAGTGGCGGTCTTCACCACATACCTGCTCACGAGCCAGGGTTGTGTTGCAGTGTGGGCACCAATCCACCGGCGACATTTTCCGGTAAGCCAGTCCATGCTGTCTAAACTGTGTGAAAAACCACTGTGACCAGCGGTAGTATTCCGGATCTGAGGAGATCGCTTCCCTTCGCCAATCCCACATGGCTCCCATGCTGCGTAATTGACCACGCATGCGCTCAATATTGGCATAGGTCCATTTCTTCGGATGCACCTGATTTTTAATCGCAGCATTCTCGGCTGGCAGGCCGAAGGAATCGAAACCTATCGGGAACATGACGTTATAACCGCGCATGCGCATGAAACGGGCGCGCGCGTCCGAAGGTGTCATGGCATACCAATGCCCGATATGCAAATCCCCAGAAGGGTAAGGCAGCATGGTCAAGGCGTAATGTTTGGGGCGTGCTGGGTCAATATCTGCATGGTTCAGACCGCCCGCTTCCCAACGCTTCTGCCATTTCGCTTCGATTTCCGCAGGGATATAAGCAGGTAAATCAGCCATATTGTTCTCTCTCTGAGCTCTAGTCTCGTTCTACCTGTGTTAACCATCCATGTCGGTCTGGAAGCATTCCCAGGACGATGCCAAAAAACTCGTCTTGCAGCTTTTTAGTAACCGGACCACGCTTGCCACTGCCAACCACCATCCGGTCGACCGATCGTACCGGTGTGATCTCGGCTGCCGTACCCGTCAGGAAGACCTCGTCAGCCAGGTAAAGCATCTCCCGCGGGATAACCTGTTCGCGGATTTCATAGCCAAGCTCGCTTCCAATTGTAACCACATACTCGCGCGTGATCCCCATCAACACCGAAGCGGACACAGTCGGGGTATAGAGGATTCCACGTTGAACAATAAAGATGTTCGCGCCGCTGCCTTCGCTGATGAAGCCCTGGATATCCAGGGCGATGCCCTCCTCAAATCCATTATCGACTGCTTCCATCACGATCAACTGCGAATTCAGGTAATTACCGCCGGCTTTGGTCAGCGCCATGAAGGTATCCGGAGCCATTCGCCTCCACGAGCTCACCATTACATCGACGCCTCGGTCAATAGCTTCCTCACCCAGGTAGCGGCCCCATTCAAAAGACAAAATCGTCATTTCGGTGGGGCAGTTTCTGCCATCCAGGTCGAAAGACTCAGACCCTCGGTAAACCAGGGGTCGTATGTAACAATCGGAGTGGCGGTTACGGTGTACCAACTCGAGGACTGCATCTTTAATCTCTGACGCCTCATAGGGCAGCTCCATGCGGATTAAACGGCTCGAATCCGCCAGGCGACGGATATGCGCCTCCAATCCAATCACAGCAGGACCTGCAGGGGTTGGGTAGGCGCGCAGGCCCTCGAACACGCTCGATCCATAGTGAAGCGCATGTGTCGTCACGTGAACCTGCGCCTCATCCCAGGGAACAAACTTCCAGTTGAACCAGATCCATTCTGATTTCTGGAACGGCATACAAACACCTCCAACAAAAAAGCCCTCCGTCCAAAGACAGGGACGAAGGTGCTCCGCGGTACCACCCTGCTTGTCTTCTCGTGGTTGAAAGTTGGAAGTGTACAAGTTGAAGGTTCACTCATAGATGATGGAACCCGCAACCAGTTCATCTTAACCTGCAACGTTAAAAAGACCGCTCTGGTACGCGTTAACGGGCGCACCCCGCCACCGGCTACTCATTTTTCACCGCTGGAGTCTGCCTTGTAGGGCAGCAGGCGAGTTCGGCCCTCGCTTCAATGTGCTCTGCGGGCACCCTGCCGGGCTCACACCTCGCTTTCCCGGCTCGCTGTCAGATGGCTTACTACTCCTGCTATAACTTTTCTGTGGACCCAGAGGGATTCGAACCCTCGACCTTCTCAATGCCATTGAGACGCGCTCCCAACTGCGCTATGGGCCCAAGCCAAATGCGACGGAATTGTAATCGCAAAAGCTGGTTCCGTCAACGAGTGGACCTGGCGGGATTCGAACCCGCGACCTCTTCAGTGCGATTGAAGCGCGCTCCCAACTGCGCTACAGGCCCAAGACCTGGGTGGCATGATTGTATCTGAGTGCTCGGATGCTGTCAAGCAAAACTCAATTGCGTGAGAACACGCCAATCCCGCTTCGACTGCTCTCGGCCAAGAGCGCTTTCATCAATGGCAGCTCGCGGTTAAGGATTGCATCGAGTACGGCAAGCTGTTCAATGGCGCTCTCCGCCTCTAACAAAGTTTGTTTATCCTGGAGAGGCACTTGCAACAGGATCGCCGCCAGATTCCCAACCATCTCATCCTCATCCGGTAGTGGATCAGGCTCTTTCTGGGAGTCGCTCATCTGGACGAGAAGCTGCAGATATTGCTCAACACGAGGTCGCACGCGCCTTGCCTCTCGCTTCAACAGCTTTAAGTCGCCTGTCACCAGCGGATAAGGCTCGGCCTTACCG
>JBAVVF010000758.1:0-2468 GCA_049697155.1 Anaerolineales bacterium | reverse complement strand
TACCAATACAGGCCATAACCGTCCGGATCGGAGGCGTGCAGTACCAGGGAGAAGGGGTTCGGCGAGCCGTCTTCATCCATTGTTACTTCGGCTGATTCTCCCTCAGTGATTATTGGTACTCCCTGGGCAATATAATCCTGGCCTATAAGATTGGTGATTACTTCCGTATAGCTGCGATTGACAGGAACGAAGATATATCCTGTTTTGGAGGGCGTGATGGCCCCGGACCAGTTTGGGGAAACCCAAAGAGTGTACTCTCCGGCGCCATCAGCCGTGACTGATTCGGATATGCCATCGGTGTACTCCAAAGTGACTCCGGGGGAGCCTGCATTCCCCGAGATGGAAAATTCAGGCAGCTCATAAGCCCCCATATCACAGGTATATCCTTGCGGCCTGGCAAGGCCCAGACGGTCCGTGGCCGTGCAGGTGGGATTATTTCCAGCGCCGACGGCAGGCGAGGCAGGCAGCAATCGCAGATCATCGTCCAATGTGCCGATAATATCGTCAATCCCGTCAAAGTCTGTGAATTGAGGATTTGCAGATATAATATTGGAGCAAGTATTCGGCGCAGAATAAGGACCCTTTTCCGGACAACCGTTCTGTACCAGGCTGTTCGTCACAGTAATTGGATTCTGCACATTCACTTGGGCCGGACTATTACCCCACAGGATACTGTTTTGGATCGTTGTCTGGGTGTTGTAAACGTAAATTCCGCCTCCGCTGAGAGAGGCTGTATTGTTGCTGAAGGTTACATTGTTAAGGACTACATTGCCAGTGGCATAATTATATAAACCGCCGCCGGATCCGGAATCGACGGTGTTCCCACTGAAGACAACGTTATTCAATATTGCACTTCCAAAATTGTTGTACATTGCACCGCCCCCGTAGTGCTCACCGGCCCCGGAAACTGAATTTCCAACGAAAACGACATCATTCAATGTGGCTGTGCTGTTGCCGTTATATAAGCCTCCTGCATGTACTGTAGCGAAGTTATCGCTAAAGGTGACCTCAATGAGAGTGATATTGGTGTAATTCGCCATGCCTCCCCCTAACTGTGCAGAATTTCCTTTGAATCCGGCATTTGTCAAGGTCAGAATCCCTCCGTAAGTGGTCAATCCGCCACCCCCATAACTTGCATAATTACCACTGAATATGATATTGACAAGCGTTGGAGTTCCCCCGTTAATATACATTCCTCCCCCCTCTCCAGGCGGATTATCAGATTTTCCTGCAGTAATGATAAAACCATCCAGGATCGCACTCGTGTCTGCCCCGCTGCCGGTCACAACATGGTAACTGTTGTTCCCGACGACCTCGCCCGTATCCTCCGCCGGGTTGGCGATATCGTTCGAGTCGATGTCCCCGCTGAGGATGGTGAGGTTGGTCTCCCAGTCCCGTTCCTCGCGGCTGGTCTCGGTCCCGTCGAAACCGCCATAAACGGCTACGCCGCTCTTGAGCTGGAACGTCGCTGTACGGTCCGCGCCGCTGGCAGGCTTGTAGGTTCCCGCCGCGACCCAGATTTCCGTGCACGGCGAGACCCCCAGCGCGGACTGCAGGTTCGTGTATGCGTCGGCCCAGGATGTGCCGTTATTGGCTCCACCCGCTCCCGCTCTGACGTAACAGACGCCAGCCCCGCTGACCGGGGAGAACAATATCCCGGCGGCGCTGATTGCCAGCGCAAACGCGACAATGACAAGGCTTGCTTGATTGAATGACTGTCGATGCATAGTATCCCTCCCGCGAATGTGAATTGATTCCTCGATGCCTGTACATAATGACACAATCCACCATCAGCGTCAAGCCGCACGCATGAAACTGCAATGATCTTGGCGTGCTTCCTATCTCAGCGCCTGCGATACTGAACAACATAGCGCTCTGCTGCTCCTGACGTGCATCAGTCGGGTCTTTGAGGCGATTTCCAGGTCACTGGAATAGTCAGCATCCGGGTGTAGACAACCTGCTTCGATTTCCAGGACGATTGACACCTGCTGCCGGATGGGAGGGTTTGTAGAAGTACCTATCGCTATACATCCATGCCGAGAGGAAACTAGAAGGAGATGACACAAGACAACGGAAGGCAGGGATCGCTTAGAATCGGCGGGTAGTCAATCCGGTAAGCCGTTTCATAGCGGGCGTATCTCGGTCTCATCTCCATCGTTTTAATAGTCATGCCGGCGTCCCGCGCAGGGATGACGGAGGAGGTAAATAGTGAAAACAGTTGTCATCCAGCGACCGAACGAAATCTCCGTGCTGGAGCAGGCCGTCCCCGAGCCGGGCCCGGGGGAGTTGATGATCCAGGTCATGGCAAGCGGCATTTGCGGCACGGACCTGCACATCTATCGCGGCGAATACATGGGGAGCTACCCGGTCATCCCGGGGCACGAGTTCTCCGGCATTGTTGCAGCGACCGGCAGCGGGATCACGCGCTTCAAAGTCGGCGACCGGGTGGCCGTGGAGCCGAATATCGC
>JBAVVF010000757.1:0-4332 GCA_049697155.1 Anaerolineales bacterium | reverse complement strand
TCCTGCTTCAAACTGCGCCCGGCTTCAATGGCTGCCAGTGCTTCCGCGGAGGAAAGCAGACCCTCCATGACAAGGCGCTCATAGCTCTGGATCTCCGCCGCCTGCAGTTTCTCGGCGGCAATCTGCCGGATGGCGCTCATACGCGCGTGGTTGTCCAGTTCCCGCTCGCGTTCCTTCTCGTTCAGGATGCGCTCTGTGGCAGCTGTGTCCGAGGAGAGGGCGTAGATCGAGAACAGGAAGGTGTACAGCACGATCAGCACAGGGATCGCAATGACCACCCACTTCTGCGCGGCGGGAGGAATGTCCACGAACTCCGTGAGAAAGGCAACGTTACTGGCGACTACCATGCCTCCTGCGACCCCTGTGCCCAGGATGCTCAAGCCGGCGATGCCCATGGTGACGATCATTGTCCACTGCTGACTGCTGTTGCTTTCCTCGCGCGTGAAGAACTTCCACTTGGAGATCACAAAGGCGGCTTCCGTGACACCGATGAATGCCACGAAGTAGATCACCGCCAGTAGGATGTGACCGATATCCGTGTTGAAGTGTAAATACGATCCAGCAGTCGTGGTGACCAGGGTGGGGGATAAGCCCATGTAGACACCGAGCATGCCGGTGAACAGGGATGAGATGAACAGGAACACGTAGATATACCAGTAGTTCTTCCATTCTGTGTCCCAGTTCAGCCCGCGCGCGGGGTCTGCATTCTTCTTTTCATTTTGCTTCCTCAGCTCGGAGACGAGCGTTGGGCGCGCCAGGTGCGCCTTGATCTCCCGGTCGATCTTGTCCAGATTCGCACTGTTGTAGAACTCGTTGCTTTGATTCATGGGTTTATCCTCCTCGGTAAATGATTGAGCTTGCCTGGAACGGATCCCGGCTGTTGGCGAGTTTCATTCCTCTGTGCCTTCCGGCGGCTGGGGAATGTGGGTTCATGACTGCATCACCACAAACTCCAGGGACACGCTGGCGTTCAGGATGCCCACCAGCAGGCGGCTGGCGGTACTGGCGACGCGGCTTTCGAGCCACTCGCGCGTGCTGTCGTTTTGTACTCCAACGCGCAAGATGTTATCGTGGTAGCCGCACGCCCTGGAATCCCGGACCAAGGTGTCGAAGGAAGCGCGCGGCATGTCCATCTGCAGTTGTCCCAGTACGGATTGCCAGGCCTGTGCTGGAGTCAGACTGCCGCAGATCGGAAGCGAGACGGAGTCGTCAACTCGAGACTTAGCCTCCTTGTGCAGCTCAAGATCGTCCTCGCTCTCGAACTCTGCCCCGCATTCAGGACATACCCAGACTTCCAGATGAGTGGCCTCGTGTGCGTCCAACTCACCGCGTGTCTGGAACGTCGCCTGACACAACGCGCAGGTGTACTGCCCCAGCCCGAGCGCTTCGAGAAAGTCTTCTGGCAACACGTTCCTCCACTGCTGCCTGGCCCATTCCGGGGGCGGTTCGTTGTCCTTCAAGCGGTTACGTACGATGCCGCCCGGAGCCCTGAGTTTCTGGTGGTTTGAATAGGCATAGGCGCACCAGGCCAGCGCGTGCAGCGGGTCACGGTCGGCAAGATCCCGGCTCATCACGAGGGCGCCATCGAAGAGCAGGTCCGTGTGGCGCAGGATCTCGACCACACTGGGAGAAGTGCGGTTTTCCGCACTTGCAGGAACTGGAGGAGGAGGAGAATCTGGAATTGGATCTGGATTTAAAGATTCTTCTCCTACTACTACGGGGTTTTCCGCACTGGCAGTGCGATTTTCCGCACTTGTCAGAGAAATCGCCTTTTCATTTCCCGGACGGCTGAACGAGAACTGGACGAAGCCAGGGCGCGGGTGAGATGAACGAAGCCATCCCAGCAGCTCCATATCAGCCTTCTGGTCAAAGTATTGTCTGCGGCTCAATTTGAGGAATTCGATCAGTTCGTCCTCGGGCAGGGGAGGCGTCTGTTGGTACTTGGCTTCCCATGCCAGGGAGAGGATGCGGATGAAGGAGGCAAGCAGTGCGCGGCGTGGTTTGTCCGGCACAAAGGCTTGCTCGATCACCTCGGCGGGCAGAACTACATAGCGGGGTGGGGTGGGCAGGCTCATTCTCCCGCCTCCTTCAATGTCAGTTGGATCAGGTCGGGTGCCTGGTAACGGACGTGGGCAAGCTGGTCGATCAACTGCATCATGCGCTCATCCACGTTGGCATCGTGGGGGACGAGAAGGTCGCTGCCGCGCTGGGCCAGTGGCTGTGTGCCTGTCAGTAACTGGACCAGCGCGCGGCCTTCGTCCGTATCCGGGATGACGATCTGCTGGTGACCCGGCTCGACGCTTAATTCGGCTTCGAGTGTGATCTGGATCATGTTTCAGGCAACTCCTTCCGCAAGTGCCATTTGGGGTTCCGGTACATCTCCGGGCTGATCATGGTTAGGCAGAAGATATAAGGAATCATCATTGGTTTCCGGCAGGTCAGCCAGAGCAATGCTAAGTTCGGCGAGTTCTTCCAGGAGAGCCTTGCTCGGCCTGCTGCGTTTCCAGGCGATTTCTGTTAGGATCTCGTCCTGACGCTCCTGAAGAGCAAGCTGGATTTCATTTGGGGTTTCTACTTGTTCTGGAAAATCATTGTTCATACCGATGCCTCTAGTGGTTCTGGATGTCTACAGAAATCGACATGTGCCAGTTTGCTTTTCCTTGTGGCACACCCGCTTCTTATTACGTATAATGTAATAAATATTGCACAATAAGAAATATACAGCATTTGGTAAGGATTGTCAATGATGAAATAAGAATTACACCGCTTGTAATACGTAGATGGTAATCTTTGTTTCATGAAAAGCAACATGAATCAACTAGGAACGTGGATCCGAGATAGTTTGAATGATTTAGGCCGAAATCAGGCTTGGCTGGCTGAGAAAATTGGCGTACAGCCCCCTCAGGTTTCTCGTATCATTTCCGGCTCAAGCGAGCCAACGCCGGAGTTGCTCGGTGCGATTGCTGACGCACTCGGAAAGCCTAGGGTTCAGGCATATCGAGCCGCCGGATATCTAAATCAAGAGCCAGAACCCGATGAATGGGTGGAGGAAATGGCGTTCAAAATTAACCGTGTTCCCTCAGGACTACGTGGTATTGTGACAAATTTTATTAACTCCCTACTTTCGGACGAAAATCAAAAAAGTAATACTAATCAACGCAAGCGCCGGACGAGACATAAACCACCAACCCCATAATCGTGCATTTAGTAACCAAACAAATGCAGACTTTTATCTGTGCTCACTAATATCCGCGAGCGTGTCTGCAGACACGCTTTGCTGGTGGGCCGCGGGTAGAGATGAGTTACGTATTTAGGGGACTAAACGAATGCAGAACTGAAGATAGTTGCTACAGGATAACAAGAGATTACCACCTGCATTGGACAATCCTTTATAAAGCTCTCAAATGGCTCTTGAGCGCGTAAAGGCGATCATCTCCGCTGGGAAGAATTCAAAGCCTCCGTGTCTGCAGACACGCTTCATTAGATGATTGCGGATAGTCATAGATTGGCTTGTTCTATCAGTGAACAAGGTGGTGCGTTCAAGATCACAAGCCGCTAGGGCAAAACAGGAACAAGTTTTGCACGCGCCATGATTGCATAGGTGCTACCAGGATAGGATTTCCAAACTGCAAGGAAATTTTCCACCGCGCGTGGCGAATTGCTGGCCAACTCATAAGCAAGACCAAGTAAGTATTGCTGGCGCGACTTCATATATTCGATCCGGAAATATGGATAAGCACACGCGGCATCCAGTCTTTGCCCGATTTTGGAAAGACCATCTATGATCTCACTTGGTGGATTGCCGGCCATCAAATCGTTTTGCAGATGATTGAGTTCGGCATAAAGGTGGTCACATAACCTTGAAACCTGAATTTCTCCCGATAAGGGATCCCGATCAAATATGAAGGTCTCGTTCCCTTCGGCGGACTCTACGGAAAAAACAGGATAATCCATAAAAGACGGTTGTATATGAAGGGCAATTGGGCGGGCTGTAGACAAACTTCCCGGAGAAAATGACTGAACTCCAAGGTTATCCTTGACAAATAGCCAGGTGACTGAGTTACCTACGGTGTTGTTGGTTACAATCCACAAATCAGGTTGCCCATCACTATTCGCATCAAAAGACCCGCGGTTGAGAATGTCGACACCAATTTGGTTTATGAAGTCTGTGACGGCTTGCAGATCGGAAGGCTTCAAAGTATTTATCATTTGATCAAGATCAAGGAAATCCGCACAGATTTTTACTGCGATGCAGGCATCTGGTAAATCATTCCGACCATGGAATTTAGCAAGAAATACCTGTGCCCGAGCAATCCAGTCGCTTGTTGACGT
>JBAVVF010000756.1:0-2349 GCA_049697155.1 Anaerolineales bacterium | reverse complement strand
GAAGGCGCGGTAATGGCTGCGCGCGAATACGGAGTGGAGATTATTCTCACAGGCGATGCCGCACAGATCCAGCCGGTGCTTGATTCCGTCGGCGTGGGGAATCTGCCGGTCCGCGTGGTTCATGCGCCCGAAATGTTGACGATGCACGACAAGGGCGAGGACCTGGTCATGAAAGCACGTCACAAGGAGGCGCAGAACTCCATGGCAGTCGGACTCGACCTGGTCAAGAGCGGCAAAGCGGATGCATTCATTACGATGGGCAACACCGGCGCGGCCATGGTCACTTCACTGTTCAGGCTGGGCCGCATCCGCGGCGTGGACCGCCCAGCCCTGGCCGGTCCCTTCCCGACTGCGACCGGCATCTGCACCGTCGTGGACATCGGCGTCAACCCCGACTGCGAGCCCGCCCACCTCCTGCAGTTTGGCATCATGGGGAGCGTCTATGCGGAGAGGGTGCGCGGCATCCGGAATCCGCGCATCGGACTGATCTCGAACGGCGAGGAGGCAGGTAAAGGCAGTGAGCTGGTCAAGGGAGCTTACCCGCTTCTGGCGGGTGCCAGGCTGAACTTCCTTGGGAACGTCGAAGGCAAGGAAGTCTTCGATGGCAGCGTCGACGTGGCCGTCATCGACGGCTTTGCCGGAAACGTCTTCCTGAAATCAACCGAAGCTGTTGCGAAGTTGCTGATCGAGAAAATCCGCGAGGCGATCAAAAGCGGAGGTCCACTGGCACTGGTTGGCGGCGCCCTGGTCCGTCCGGCCCTGGGCAAGGTGAAGAAGCTGCTCGATCCGTCCGAAGAAGGCGCGGCGCCCCTGCTTGGTGTGAACGGACTGGTCTTCATCGGTCACGGGCGCTCGAATGCCCAGGCAATGAAGAGTGCGGTGCGGGTTGCAAAGGCTGCTGCCGAAGCCAACGTGCTCGACGCGATCAAGTCCGCGATCGAGGAAAGTCTGAAGAAATAGATTCACCGCCAAGGCGCAAAGAACGCGAAGCTTCCTCCTTCTTTCCTCTCCGCGTTCTTTCTTTCTTCGTGGTGCAAAAGGTATCCATGAAAATCATCAAAAACGAAAAACTCATCAAACGCAATGGATCGATCGGCAACTGGACTAGCCTGGGCGCGCTCGTCATACTCGGCCTGGGCATGTACATTTCCTTCACCCGGACTGAACTATACGTTTATTCGCTGGGTGCTCTGCTACTGGGCTTTATGTTGACACAAATCGGTATGTACATGGGCAACAAGTTTGGACGTTCGCCGCGTCCCGACGAGAAACTGGATACAGGTCTCAAGGGTCTCCAAAACGAATTTGCGATATATCACTACATGACACCGGTTTCACATCTGCTGGTTGGTCCCGGCGGAGTCTGGGTGATCAAGCCATATCATCAGCGTGGACAGGTTATGTTCCACAAGAATCGCTGGCGCATTCGCGGTGGCGGATTCCTGCAAAGTTATATGCGCCTCTTTGGGCAGGAAGGGTTGGGCCGCCCGGACATCGAGATCGAGAGTGAAATCCATTCGCTCAGGAAGTACCTCCGCAAGCATATGGACGAATCTCAAATTCCCGAGATCGAGGCTCTGATGGTATTCACCGATGAGAACATCACGCTCGACGCAGAGAACGCGCCGATTCCGGCATTGAAATTGAAGCAACTCAAAGAGTTCATACGGCAGAAGGCAAAAGAGAAGAAAATTCCTGCAGAAAGACTCAATCAAGTAAAGTCTGTACTCGAATAGAGGGAACCATTCCATCGGGATACCTATAAATGAGCTCTTTCGTCAACCTCAAAACAACCACAGATTCCAAAATCAGAGAGATCATCGTTCCGACAGTCATGTCGATCATGGGAACGATGATTGCTTTGTTCCCGAACAATCCAGGCAACATGACCGTGCCTTCGCGCGACTCCGGGGTGTTCCTGTATGTCGCCTGGAGATTGTTGAGCGGCGATGTTCCCTTTCGCGATGTGTGGGATCACAAGCCTCCACTGATCTATTTTGTGGATGCTCTTGGGTTAACCCTGACCCCTGGTTCTCTGTGGGGGGTCTGGTTTCTCCAAATCATTTTTATTTTCTTCACTCTCTTTCTTATCTATAAGCTGCTGGACAGGGAATATGGGATCCTGGCCGCCCTGGCCGGCACCCTCGCTTTGACTTCGGGCCTTTTTAGAGTCCTCGCACGGGGCAATGTGACGGAAGAATATGCCCTGGTATTTCAGGCGCTGGCTTTTTGGCTGTTCCCTGGAGCCTGGAAGAGGGATTTCCCATTGCGCGCCTCATTCTGGATTGGCCTTTGCGGAGGACTAGCCTTCAACTTCAAACAGACGACCATCGGAATCTGGGCAGTATA
>JBAVVF010000755.1:0-6228 GCA_049697155.1 Anaerolineales bacterium | reverse complement strand
GTTCCGTAGGTGGAGGAGACGGAAGGCGATGTAAACAAGTTTTCTTAAATAACCTGATATGGGTGCCGCTCAGGGTACTATTCTCCAACATACTATTCTATCTCCCCGTAACTTAAGACCGTTTAGATTAAATGGAAAAGCTTCGAGGCAACTGTCGTAATATGTTTCCTTGAGGGAGACAAAGAATCAAGAACCAGAATAATTTGTGTTGGAAAATATGATATTCGGTACTGCAACCACATTAGACGGATTTCACCCACTTTACTCTGTATATCCTGTGCTGGTTACTTTGTTGATTCGCTAGGATGTTGATGGAAAGTGACCCCGTCTCAATTCCCCACTGCTGACTCAGGGGTTGGATCAGTTCCTGGGGCAGGTCACCT
This sequence comes from Anaerolineales bacterium, assembly GCA_049697155.1. Lineage (GTDB taxonomy): Bacteria > Chloroflexota > Anaerolineae > Anaerolineales > Villigracilaceae > Defluviilinea. The sequence goes on along the minus strand of JBAVVF010000755.1, from coordinate 5,845 downwards.
CCACTTAGTTGAAATACTTCTTGAGAAGAACCCTAACAGCTTCCGCGACCTGTTTTCTCGTGCGCGGGTCAGGGATCTTGGCAATGTCCAGTGCTACGTCCACAGCCTCGGTCGGCAAATTATCAATGCTTGCATGCTTGATGTCAAAAACCTTCAATGGTGTCCAACCGGCAAGCCGAAGAATGGTCCGCGATCCCAATCTTCTGACGATGTACAGTTAAAACGACGACACCCTGAAACACATTCCAGGGTGTCTGTCTATCAAAATTTCGCGGAGCGGTCCCGACGGGCGTGGAGCCCGCGCGAAGTAAATCGGGGGGGACAGAACTCAGTGAATGAATATCACTGTATCAGTATGTAAATAGTGCTGTATTTCTATATTTTGCATTTTACGTCCTTGTCTGTAATTTTACAAGGGTTTGGCACGATCTTCTTCGTATAGGCAATGTATTGGCGTGTTGGCGAAATTCCCGCTTAGATCTCTCAAAAAGCTGACGGATGAGTCAAGTAGCCAGCACAGGATCGGAAAAGCCCGGAGGCGGGTAAGTTCCGCCATGTCAGCAAGGTAACAAGCCGGGAATGATGATATTTCGATATGGTTTTCGTTTAGGCCGGAAGGAGATACATCGCCGATTGCGCCCGCACCCAATTGCCTCTTGAATTTTGTTCAAAAAGTGCTATGATTGTTCATGATTGATTTGTGAGCGATTATGAGCGATTTTGTTCCCACCCCTGAACGACAAAAACAAATACTCTTCCTGCTCACACAGCAGGGACGTTTGAGCGTGGCTGAGATTGTCGAGCAGTTTTCGATCAGCGAAGCTACCGCACGGCGTGATCTCGAGTCGCTTGCTTCGCAGGGCAAGGCTCAGCGCGTGCATGGTGGGGTGATCACAGTGGAACAGGCTCCGCCAGAACTGCCCATCCTGGACCGCGAAAGGGAACAGTCGGATGAAAAAGCACGCATCGGACGCGCTGCTGCAGGCCTGGTCGCCGACAGGGAGACCGTGTTCCTGGGCTCAGGCACAACTGTGCTCGAGGTGGCACGCAATCTCCGAGACCGCAAACAGCTGACCGTGATCACCAACTCCCTGCCTGTGTTGAACATGCTGGCAGGTTTGCAGGAGATCACGGTTATTTCGTTGGGCGGGATGCTGCGCGAGAGCGAGTTGTCGTTTATTGGACATATTACCGAACTCGCACTGACAGAAGTCCGCGTCGACAAGGTTTTTATGGGGACGCGCGGCTTGAGTCTCGAACATGGCTTGACGAACGATTATTTGCAGGAAACGTTGACCGATCGTGCCATTCTGAAAATTGGACGTGAAGCGGTCATCGCTGCGGATTATTCGAAGGTCAATCGTGTATCCACTGTCCTGCTCGCGCCGTTGGATGCAATGAGCACGTTCGTTACAGATGCAAAGGCAGACAAGAAATGTTTGCAGGCAATGAAGAAGCAAGGAATTCAAGTGGTGGTCGCGTAGGTCATGCTTCCAGCGTGACCTACCTCGGAGATTCATGTTATTAAAGAACTTTCAGCCTCGCTCCAGGCTTGTCACGAAAACCACACGGGTCCGTAAGCCGCGCTTTCCCGTCATTGACGCGCACGATCATCTGGCGGCACCGTTCGGTGGAGGATGGGATCACAAGCCAGTCGCTGAACTATTGGACCTGCTCGATGCTGCGGGCGTGACGCATTATGTGGATCTGGATGGCGGCTGGGGCGAAGAGATTCTTGAACGTCATCTCGATTATTTCAAGAACGCCGCACCTAACCGCTTTCAGATCTTTGGTGGTGTGGACTGGTCGCAATGGCGAACGATGGGCGATACATTTCCTGAATGGGCGGCGAAGCGCCTGCGTGTGCAAAAGGAACGCGGTGCACAGGGACTGAAGATCTGGAAGCCGTTAGGGCTGCATGTGGTGGACCAAGGCGGCAAACTTGTGGATGTGGACGATGAACGCCTCATCCCGATCTGGGAGACAGCGGGAGAATTGAAGCTGCCTGTGTTGATCCATGTCGCGGATCCCGTTGCTTTTTTTGATCCCGTCAATGAGACGAATGAACGCTGGGAGGAGATCGGCGAGCACCCAGATTGGGCGTTTACCAGTCCTCCGTTCCCGCCGTTCATGCACATCCTGAATGGACTCAGGAATCTGGTGAGCCGTCATCGCAATACCACATTCATTGGCGCGCATGTGGGCTGTTACGGGGAAAACCTTGGCTGGGTAGGAGAGATGCTCGACGAGTGTCCAAATTATTTCATTGACATTTCCGCCCGATTGGGCGAACTGGGACGACAACCTTACACTGCACGAAAATTTCTCATCCAATATCAGAACCGGGTCCTTTTTGGCTCGGATATGAGTCCGGACCTGGAAGCGTATCGGCTGTACTACCGCTTTCTTGAAACGGACGACGAGTACTTCAACTACAACACGAGCGAGGTCCCGGCGCAGGGACGCTGGTACGTATGTGGCATGTACCTGCCTGATGATGTGTTGAAAAAGATCTATTCAGAGAATGCGAAGATGGTCCTGAGTATTCCGTAAAAACGTACGCAACTATCAAAGCACCCAACTACCAAACTACTTAACTATGCAACTAACGAACTACCACACCTACAACGAGATCAAATCACAGACGGAAGCCTGGGCGCAGGCCATCGAAGTTACGCGGGCTGTCACCCTCCCCAAAGCGGATAAGTATCAGCAGGTTGTTTTCACCGGCTGCGGTTCCACATACTATCTATCGCTTGCCGCGGCAGCGCTGTATCAGGAATTGACGGGCCGCGCGGCACGCGCAGTCCCGGGTGGGGAGTTGCTTCTCAACTCGCAAACTATTTTGACAGGGCAAAAGACGCTGTTGGTTGCCGTCAGTCGTTCGGGAACAACATCGGAGACCGTGAAGGCGGTGGGGAAGTTCAAAGCCGAGAAGCGCGGCGAAGTGGTGGTCATCAGCAATTACGAGGAGTCCCTTTCGCGTTGGGCAGATGTGAACATCCTGATCTCCAGGGGGCAGGAAGAGTCCGTGGCGCAGACGCGCTCGTTCGCCTCGATGTATGTTGCCGCCACCGCGTTTTGTGCGCGCCTGGCGGGACGCACGGATTTGCTTGATCCCATGGGGAAGTTACCGGAGGCAGGCAGTCTATTAATTGATAAATATGAAGCGTTTGCGAAGGAGACCGGATCGAATCTTGACTTTGATCGCTTTTATTTCCTGGGTTCGGGAATCCGCTACGGGCTGGCGTGTGAGGTTAATCTCAAGATGAAGGAGATGACGCTGACGCACAGCGAACCATTCCACTTCCTGGAGTTCCGGCATGGCCCCATGAGCATGGTGAATCAGAATGCCGTCGTGGTGGGAATGTTGTCGGATGCGAATCGGGCCCACGAGGCGAAAGTCCTGTCGGAGATGGAAGCGCTTGGGGGAACAGTGGCAGGCCTGGGTGAGTCTGAAGCGGACGTCGTCTTCGGCTCAGGGATCCCGGAGAGCGTACACGGAGTCCTGTATCTTCCGGTTCTTCAATTGATGGCGTTCCATCGCTCCATCGCAAAGGGATTGAATCCTGACCGTCCGAAGAATCTGACGGCTGTTGTGCAACTCAATCTATGAAGGAGATGAAACCATGAAAAGTCGCTTGCTTGTTCTCGTTATGATCGTCAGTTTGGTGCTGGCAGCCTGCGGGGGCCCGAAGACCACCGGCAGCAACGAGCCCGTCACCATCAGCATGATGATGTGGGGTGATCCTGCTGAATTGGAAGTCTGGAATCAAATTGTGTCCGATTTTCATCAGGCGAATCCGAATATCACCGTCAAGGTGGAGGTCTCGGATTGGGATTCGTACTGGACAAAATTAAAGACAATGTTATCGGCCGGTACGCCGCCCGACGTGTTCGCGATGGACGCACCTCTCTATCTGGATTACCAGAGTCGCGGCGTGTTGTTGAACCTCCAGCCCTCTCTCGACAAGAATCCGGATATGCTGAACGGGGTCTATCCACAAACATTGGAGGCATATAAGACACCCGATGGAATGTATGGCTTGCCGCGCGATTTCCAAACGATTGTGTTGTTCTACAACAAGGATATGTTCGATGCGGCGGGCGTGACCTATCCGACCGCGGATTGGACCTATGATGACCTTCGCAATGCTGCGCAGGAATTGACGAAGGATTCGAATGATGATGGAAAGATCGACCAGTTTGGTTTTTATTCCGATCTGTGGGATATGGAGTTGATCTGGAGCGAAGCCATCTGGGCGTATGGCGGAGATATCATCAGCGCCGACCGTGCGCAGACGCTGGTCGGTGAACCGAAGGCGCGCGAAGCCTGGCAGTTGTTCCATGACATGATGTTCGTAGATAAGTCCTGGCCCGATGCCACCACGGCGGGCGAATATGGCGGCGATCCGTTCCTGGCAGGCGTTGCCGCAATGACGACCATCGGTCATTGGGCGGTGCCTGGTTATGCAGAAACCAACTTCAAATGGGATGTAGCCCCCATGCCAAAAGGACCCGCCGGCCAGGCGACCAGCGTGAATAGTGCGGGCTTTGTCGTTGCCAAGGAATCCAAAAATCCGGATGCGGCATTTGAATTCCTCAAGTACGTGTTGAGTGAACCTGCGCAATCGCGCCTGGCAGAACTCGGCTTCGCCTGCCCCGTGCTCAAGAGCGTGGCGGAAAGTGATTCGTTCCTGAAGCAAAGCACTGCGATCGATCAAAAAGTCTTTCTTGACTCGCTGGCATTTGCTCACATGAAGCCTGTCTTCAAGGGCTATGACGAATGGTCAAGCGCGCTCGGGGACGGCATGGCCGGCATCTGGACGGGAGAGGCAGAGCTGGACCCAACACTGGACGATGCGGTCAAGGCAGCGGATGAGGTGTTGGCGAGTAATAAATAAACTTCCCCTCACCCCAGCCCCTCTCCCTGTGGGAGAGGGGTGAAGGGGTGAGGGCGAGGAGCCTTCATGGATTACGGACTCAAACCGCTCGGCCGCGAAAGATTTTGGTTGTGGGCTTTGCTAACGCCGACCCTCATCGGTCTTGTTTTCGGTGCGCTGGGTTCTGTTGTCGCGACAATTCTTTTGAGTTTCGCCAAATGGGATCTGCTGACGCCTCCCGCCTGGGCAGGGCTGGACAACTACATCGATCTGTTCAAAGATGAAAAGATCTTGTTGTCGTTGACAAACACCATCAAATTCACCGCGATGTATGTGCCCGGTGTGGTGATCGTCTCGCTGTTCGTCGCGGTGCTGATGAACCGGAAAATTCGGGGCGTGGGACTATTCCGTACAGCCTATTTTCTTCCCGCGGTGACATCTGCCGTGGCGACCGCGCTCGTCTGGAACATGATCTACGGCCGGGATACCGGCATTCTCAACTTCATTCTCGAACGACTTAGAATGCAGCCCGTTTGCTGGCTCTGCACCGAGAACGCCATGTACGCGGTTGTTATTGTCAACGTTTGGGGCGCGATCGGCGAAGGGATGATCATCTTTCTGGCGGGCCTGACCGCGATCCCGCGTGAGTACTACGAAGCATCCGAAATCGATGGCGCAAATGGCTTTCACCAGTTCTTCCGCATTACCCTTCCACTGGTTACACCGAGCATTTTCTTCCAGGTGCTGATTTCCACCATCAATGCATTTCAGGCATATGACTACATCTACATGCTCACGCGCCGCGGGCAGGGGGATAGTTCCGTGCCGGTGGTGGTCTTCTCGATCTATCGCAATGCCTGGAACTTCTTCAATTACGGCGGTGCGAGCGCACAGGCCATCGAGCTGACGGTCATTGTCGCCGCGTTAATGGCTTTTTATTTCTGGCTCGAACGACGCTACGT
>JBAVVF010000754.1:0-2012 GCA_049697155.1 Anaerolineales bacterium | reverse complement strand
TCGGTCCGGCCCTGGAGCGCGGAGGCGGGCAGGTCGGTCGCCAGGTTGCCGAAGACGTCGATGCGGATGATGTGCGCGATCCAGCCGTGATCCGTTTTTTCGGGACGCGGCAGCTCGATCCGGACCGGATCGCTGAGGCGCGGCCCCAGCGCGCTCAAAAGCACGCCACTGGCAAGGTGCGCGCCGGCAGGGGCGAAGATGTCGCGTCCGTGAAATGTACGGCTGACCTTCGGCAGCCAGTATTTCGGGTTGTTCAGGTGAACGAACTCCACCGGCTTTTCATTCTGCTCCGCGGCCTCGATGAGCAGAGTCAGCATCCCGTTATCGGGGCCGACAAAGGTATGCTCGCCCAGCCGCGCCGCCAGCGGACGGCGCTGTGTGCCCACGCCGGGGTCGACCACGTAGATGTGAATGGTGCCCGCCGGGAAGAAGGGAACCGCCCGTGCGAGGGTCAACGCGCCTTCGCGAATATTTTGAGGCGAGATGGTGTGGCTGATATCGACGATCTTTGCCTGCGGAGCAATGCCATAGATCACACCCTTCATAATGCCGGCAAAGCCGTCGCGGAGTCCGAAATCAGTGGTGAGCGTTATAACGGTCATGGATGCTATGCTTGTTGGGTATGCACAGGATTATAAAGCAACCCGGCGATTGACAGGGATGCTATACTTGGCACAAATCACACCAGGCGGTTTGAAATGAAGATCAACGACTACGATCCTGTGGCCAGCTTGTATGACATTTATGTCCCCGTCACCTTTGACGTTGAATTCTTTGTCAATGAAACCCGGAAATCGAAAGGCGAGGTCCTGGAATTAATGTCCGGGACAGGCCGGGTATCGATTCCGCTGCTGGAGGCGGGAGTCCGGCTGACCTGCGTCGATCTTTCAGGCGAGTCGAATGCCATTTTGCGGGAAAAGCTCAGGGAAAAGGGACTGAACGCCGACGTGCACGATATGGACATCTGCGAGCTCGATCTCGGCAAAACGTTCGATATGGTCATCATCCCCTTTCATTCCTTTGCGCACATCACCTCACCCGAAGACCGGCGCAAATCCCTCGAACGCATCCATCGGCACCTCTCCCCCGGTGGGATATTCATCTGTACACTGGGCAATCCTGTGCTGAGAAAGCAGGCGGTAAACGGTCAATTGCGTCTGATCAGGACGTACCCGTTGGATGATGGAGGCAATCTGCTTCTCTGGACTCTGGAAGATTTCAGCCCGGAGGATGCCCAGGTTGTCGAGGCGCTTCAATTCTACGAAGAGTACGACGCGCATGGAGTTCTCAGATCAAAGCGGTTTATCGAGCTGCACTTTCGTCTTTCAGGCAAAGAGGAGTTCGAAGAGCTGGCGAAAGCCGCAGGGTTCAGGGTCAAGGCTTTCTATGGAGACTATGCCTGCGCGGAATTTAATGAAGAGAGCAGTCCGTTCATGATTTGGATTTTGGAAAAAGGCAGATGAGCTGGATCAGGCCGCCTAGCGAATGTATTGTGCGAACACCTCTTCGAAGTCCTCTTCTGTCGTATATCCCACCCACTTTTGCAGGACATTACCACCTGCATCGAGCAGATACACTTCAGGCTGGTACTGAAACCCAAGCGCCCGCTGGAAATCGAACGTCTCAGGGTCGTCGGCATCCAGGTAGGTAAACTGGATCCTGCCAGAATATTTTGCTTCGAGCCCATGGACCATGGGCGCCATGCTGCGGCACGTGCCTCAGGTGAAGCGGAAGAATTCAACGAAATGCAGTCCGCCGGAAGCCAGGCTGACCGTGGCGGGATCGGTGGCGTGCAGGTCGGGTCCGCGCGAGGTGGCGACGGGAAGTGCAGTCGGTTCGGCCGCAGCAGGCTGGGTGGCAGGCTCAAGGGTCGGCGCGGAGACGGTTGGAAGCTGAGTCGCCGCGGCCGGGGCAGGAGCGGGAGTCGCAGGGGCGCAGGCGGCCAGGAAAGCCGCGACCAGGATCAGGCTTGGAAAGAAACGAGTTTTTGTCATGTCAATATGAAAAGCTGT
>JBAVVF010000753.1:0-2166 GCA_049697155.1 Anaerolineales bacterium | reverse complement strand
GCGCTGCCGGGGGCATTGCCGTTCTCATCGAAGGTCAGCTGCATGGCAATCTCGCGCAGTTTGGCGAAGTCCCAGGTGCTGCCATCCTCATACGGATCGCCGTATTTGTGAGGCGGATATGCAATGCCGGCCTCATCAAACAGGTCTTTGTTGTACCAGAGCGCGGACGGGTAGATGGCGAAGGGCAGACCAACCTGTCCCTGCGGTCCAAGCTTGTAGAAGTCGATCAGGGCCGGGTTGAAATCGCTCACATCGTAGCCGGTGCTCTCGACGTAGGGGGCCAGGTCCATCCAGGCGCCTTCGAAGCTCCACAGACCACGCACGCCCACCGGGCCGACGATGTCGGGCACGTCACCGGAAGCGATCTGGGTCTTGAGCACATCGTACGCCGTGGCATTCTGGACGACGTCCATGACCAGTTTGTACTTGTCACCGTACTTGGCGTTGAATTCCTCGACAAAGGCCTCTTCCTTCTCGACCTCTTCGGGGTTTCCACCGGCGCCCAATCCGATGAACCAGCGGATTTCAACGGGGCCTTCGCTGGAGGGAGCTTCCGTCTCAACGGGAGCTTCGGTCTCCATCGGGGCTTCGGTCTCGGCAGGTTCTTCCACCGGAGCAGGGGTCGCGCCACCGCCGCAGGCGGTCAGCAGCATGCTGGCGACCATCAGGACTGACAAAATCAACATCAGCTTGCGCATTTCTTTTCTTCTCCTTTTCGGATGAATGTCGAACCGGCGCACAGGCCGGCTGCTTTCTGGGTAATTTGGATGCGATGAGGGGGAATCGAGGGCTGCGCGCCACGCTCATGGCGCAAAGTTCCCATAAGCACCTCCTTGATGAATGACTGAAGAGAAATTTCCATGAAGAAACTAGTACCAGTCTACTCCCCCGCCAGGGATAATTCTCGCACAGGACGGATAAACACTAGCAGAAAACGAACATTGCCCGGGAGCCGGGTCGGTTAAATCAAAAGGCGCAGCACGCTCCAGGAAGGTCCGCGCTACGCCTCTGTTATTCAGTTTTTGCGGTCAGAATGAAGTGCTATGCCTCGTAATCCACAGCCTCTTCTTCGACGGTCATTACTGGCTCGTCGACCGGCTTTTTATCGAGGAATTGCAGGGTTAAGGCAACGACTTTCGTGAAGTACTTTGTCTCCCCCTTGTCTTCATACTTCTCGGTCTTAAGCCTTCCTTCGACGTAAGCCAGGCTGCCCTTTTTTAGATATTCCTGGCAAACCTCGCCGAGTCGGCCCCAGGCTTCGACATTCACCCATTCCGTATACTCCCTGGCTTCGCCGTTGGTCTTCCAACGCTGCGAAACAGCCAGGCTGAAATGAGTTACTTTTTTGCCTGAGGGTGTGTACTTCCCTTCAGGATCTTTGCCTAAACGGCCGATCAGTTGGACGCGATTTAATGCTGGCATATTTCCCTCTCTTTTTTGTTTTGTGGTGCCTGACTTTTAGATGCAAGTGTACGTGTCATGATTAGTCTCCGGGTATCTAAAAGAACCGTATTTAGTTGTTTCGAACAGAGTTATACTTTACTCTCCTGCGGACTCCGCCGCCGTCTGCGATTCAGTTTCCGTGTCACCTCCTGTTTTCTTGAGGACGGGCAGCCCCGTCTTCATCTCGACAACTTTGTAGCCTTCGGGCACAGAATCGAGCGTGCCATCCTTGACTTCCTTCGAGAAAAAGAACAGAGTTCGTTCCTTGCCGGTCGATGTCTGGGACTTCTTTGTGTGCAGATAGTAGGTTACACCCTTCGAATTGATAAACGCGTAAGCCATGAGTTAGTCTCTCCTTATCTAAGTTGTACTGTAAGTTTAGCACAGATTTTCTACTAATGCAATCAGGAGTTTCATGTATGCTAACCGTCATTAGCCCTGCAGACCTGCGGTCCGCACGTCGATCTTTCTCTGGGACAGTGGGTCTGGTCCCCACCATGGGATACCTGCACGAAGGGCATCTTTCCCTCGTCCGCCGCGCGAAAGAGGATTGCAACCACGTGGCCGTTTCCATCTTCGTCAACCCGACGCAGTTTGGGCCGCAGGAGGACCTCTCCCGCTATCCGCGCGATCTCGACCGCGACCTGGGCCTGCTGGCCCCCCTCGGCGTGGACCTCGTCTGGGTGCCGGCCGCCTTTCACCACGGTTCCGTGGTCGGTGAGG
>JBAVVF010000752.1:0-4287 GCA_049697155.1 Anaerolineales bacterium | reverse complement strand
CTCCCCATCCGGCGACCAGCTGGGGCCAAGGTTGTCGCCCCCGTCGGTGAGCCTGTCCAGCCCCGACCCGCTGATATTGATGACAAAGATATCGCGGTCGCCGGCCGGCCCCCGATAGAAAGCCAGCTTCTTTCCATCCGGAGACCAGGTGCTGCGCCCGCCCATGTTGCTGAGGTCGGTCACCTGTTCAATCTTTTTCCCATTGGCACTCGCCACATACAACTGTCTCTCCCCCGACCGGTTCGAAGCGAACGCGATCATGGAGCCGTCCGGAGACCAGGTGGGATCGATGTCATCCTTGAACGTGATCGGATGCGGGTCGCTTCCATCCGCATTCATGACCCAGATCCCGTTCCCGTGATTGGTGAAGATGATTTTGGTGCCATCCGGCGAAAGCTCCGGCGCGTAGAGAGTACCGATATCATGCGTCAATCGCTGCAGGTTGTTCCCATCGATGTCTATGGAATAAATCTCAAAGGTCCCGCTTTGGCGCGAGGAAAAATAAACGGTCCGGCCATCCGGAGAGAGCGAGGGATAAAAGGCAGTCGCCTGAAAGCTGGTCAGTTGTCTGCGGCCGCTGCCGTCCGCGTTCATGATACAGATTTGATCGATCTGGCTGACATAACAGGTGAATACGATCTTGCCGGATTCCGAGGAGCCGCCGCCAGGATCGGGCACGAAGGTGGGCATCAGGGTCGGGACAACTAATCCCTCCTGAGTTGGAAAAAGCGTGGGAGATAAGGTTGGCGTGGAAAGGTCAAAGACCGGGGAGGTGACCGCAGGCGTTTGCGGGGCAGAGGCGTGCGGCGGATTCTGCCAGATGTACACGAATATGCTCCCCAGGATGCAAATGATGAACGCGCCGCAGCCCAACCCGCCGAACAGGAATAGATCGAAAGTGGAGAGGTATTTCCTGAGAGATTCCATTAAGTGAATGAACGAACAACCCGTGAACGTAATACGTTGGTGCTAACGTCCCCACCTCGGCTGCCAGTCGGAAATGGGACTGTTCGTCAGGCGCCTCACGCCTGTCCCATCGGGCCGTATGATGTAGATTTCGTTATTGCCGTCCCGGAAGGAAGTGAACGCGATCCAGTTGCCGTCCGGCGACCAGCTGGGGCCAAGGTTGTCGCCCCCGTCGGTGAGCTGGACCAGGCCGGTCCCATCGACGTTGATCACGTAAATGTCGCGATCGTCGGCCGGACCTGCATAAAAGGCCAGCCTCCGCCCATCCGGCGACCAGCTGCTGCGCCCGCCCATATCGGGCAGATTCGTCACCTGGCTGATGTTCGACCCGTCCCGCTCCATCACGTACAGCTGGCGCTGCCCGGTCCGCGCCGAGGCAAAAGCGATGCTCAGGCCATCCGGCGACCAGGTCGGGTCGATATCCTCCGGGCCATCCGTGATCGGGTGAGGGTTTTTCCCGTCGTTCCGCATGATCCAAATGGACTGCTTCCCGCCGGTGTTGTTGGTGAAAACAATCCGCTCATCCCGGGGGGAAAGCTCCGGCGCGTACAGGCTGCCGATCCCACCGGTCAGACGCCTCAACTCTTTGCCCCTGAGATTCATGGAATAGATCTCATAGGTTCCGGTCTGCCGGGAGGTGAAGTAAATCTTATCCCCTTCCGGCGCAAGGGAGGCATAGAAGGCGGTCCCGTCGAAGTCGGTAAGTTGTTTGCGTCCCGTGCCGTCGGCGTTCATCAGGCAGATCTGGTCGATCTGGTCGATAAAGCACGTGAACACGATCTTTCCGGTCGGAGGCGCATTGCTGAATTGAGGCACAGGCGAAGGGATGGTCGTACCCGGCAGGAGTGCGGACTGAGTCGGAGCCTCCAGCGGGGTGGCGAGCGTCGGCGTGGAAAACTGAAGGAGGGGCGTCCCGCTCGGAACAGGGATGATGGTCGTCGAGCCGTCGAATACGAGCGGCGTGGACGTGGGACCCGGGCGAGGCGGATTCTGCCAGACAAATACAAACCCGCCGAACAGCAGGCAAAGTCCGAATATTCCACATCCGATTCCGCCGATCAGGAGTTTGTCAAAGATCGAGTTGAATTTATCGGGAAATTTCATCAGATCAGCTCATTTCAAGCAGGTGAGATTCGAAAAGCTTCCGGCCGCCTCTTTCCGCCGGGCTGCGATGTCAGCAGGAAGTGAAAGAATGGGAAACCATGTATACAGGAGAGCCAATGCCGGCGACAACCCAATTTTATTCCATTCCCTGCCGTTGAAGAAATAGTCTTCACAGGTATAAAGACTCTCAATATCCAATCCAGGTTCCCGCCCGGAATAATGCTTCGACCCAAACTGCCAAAAGCATAGAAACCCCTGAGAAGGAGAGTCTTTTCAGGGGCTTTGGTACAAATGAAAGCGGAATCAGGGTTGATCCACGATGAGCGGGGGGTCTGTTGGGGCCATGAATGGCACTACCAGATCCTCCGGAGGAGGCAGCGGAGTATCTGTGGGCCGGGGTGTTTGCGAAGCAGTCGGGGAAGGCAATGGTGTGCCAGTCGGTACCGGAGTGCTGGTCGGCAGGGGTGTACTGGTCGGTACAGGTGTATTGGTGGGTACGGGTGAGTTGGTCGGCACGGGTGTGTTCGTGGCTGTGGGTATGGGTGTCTCAGTTGGCAGCGGCGTGCTGGTCGGCGCGACGGTCAGGATGAGCACTTGTGAATCGTCGTCCGGCTTTGGAGCAGGCTGCAGGCCAAAGGCGGGCGGCTGTACCATAAACACTTCCACTTCATCGACCGCTGTCCCGGCGTTTGCAAAGGTAATTTTGATATACCTTACCACCACTGACTCAAAGTAGGCCTTGATCGTTTGCGCCCCGGCCACAACTCCATCGAAACCGGCCTGCTCCGAATCGAAAACCTCTGTATATTCAACGTAATCATTGCTGCTGTTCCCATCCGCATAGATGTTATCAGACAAGGCCACAGCAATCACAAAGCGGCCCGGATCGCGATCGTTGAAATTACCCAGGCGATCTCTGCCAAATGCAACCGTGTTGATCGCGGTGCTTTTACCCAGATCAATTTTGATCCAGCTGTTGGGGCTGTTGCTGATCCAGCTTGCCCCCGAGCCGTAAAGGCCATCATTCACATAGGCAGACTTGTGGACACCGCTGTAACCGGGCAGGGTATCCTTGGCGACGGCCGGGCGGGCCAGTCCATTGCCCGGGTCGGTCAAATCCCAACTCTTGTTGAATTCCTTTGCGAGACAAAGCGGCGGTACGTAACCAGGCTTACAGACGACCTGCGCGAACGCGTGAGTACTGGTCGCATGAACCGGGACCGGCTGCGAAACCTCCGTCCGGGAGGGGGCAGGACTCAATGTTTCAACTGCACGGTTTACGTACAACAGGGATCCTGCAAAAGCCAGCAGAATAAAAGCGACCACAACCAGCGAGGTCCTCATGGTGTTCGGCGCTGAACCCGCTGACATATTTGCCATGGAAAGCAGGGCGCCGCGAATCGAAGAACGCAGTGCCTCCAGGATGCTGATTTGTTCGCGGCGGGCAATCTGGCGTATGAAAGCGGACCGTCTGGCAGCCAGCAACCTGGCAGGATACTCGGATTCGATCCGTTTTAGATTCTTCAGGAGTCTGAGCATGTCCTGATCCCGCGTGGAGAGCGGCGCTTCGGACATGATCCAGTCATGCTGCTCGAGTTGAGCAAGGAAAGCCGCCCGTCTGGCCGCCAATAAATCCGCGGGATACTCAGCCTGCAGAGATTCCAGTCTCTTTAGGATTTCGCGGATCTCCTGATCCTGGTTGTCATTTTGTGTGGAGCGATATCGTTTCATTAAGCTACCTTGTAACCAAGTGCCTTGCGCAATTTCGCGACGCCGCGATTCTGAATTACCTTGACGTTATAAACTTCCTTTCCAATGATCTGCGCGGTCTCCCGCAGACTGAACCCTTCCAGGAAACGCAGAACGATCACGTGCCTTTGATCTTCCGTTAATTCATTCCGGATGGCCGCAATTACAGCGTCGAACAGCACCCGGTTTTCCAGGCCGACAAGTGCCGAGGGTCCATCCTGACGTAAAAATTCAATCACTTCCAGTGGAGCTTTGCGACGGGAGTAGCGGGCTTCATCGATGACTAGATGGTAGGTGGCTTCATAGAGATACGAACGCAGATTACTACTCGGTCCGTTCCCGGTCGACAATTGATCCAATAATTTGGCGAATACATCCCCCACAATATGATCTGCCTCCAGAGGGTCATTGCACAGGCGTCACGCGTAATTATATAAAGCAGATGAATAGAGATCAAAGATCTCTACC
>JBAVVF010000751.1:0-1575 GCA_049697155.1 Anaerolineales bacterium | reverse complement strand
CATTAAGCCATACAGCCTCTCGCTTGAGAGGCTGTACTTTGAAATGGGAACAGACTACCTGCCGATGAAGAGAAACACTGCAGCGCCGAGTGCCAACAGACCAATGAGGGCAAGTGGGATTGCTGTCACAAAAACTGAGAGACCATAGAACAGGAAGAACAGGATCATAAACCACGTGGAAATCGCTCTGGGCATGTTCATTTCATTCTCCTTTGAAAAATCATAGGCTCCGCGAGCCTGCTATTTAAGTAAACACAGACGGGACAGGCCGGTTACGTGATTTGAGGCACTTCGCTAAACAGAGTAGAATGGGCGTCTATGGCTACGACCGTTCCCGCTGAATTTTCCATGCAGCGTGCGCACGTTTCCGACCAGACCGGCCCGGTGGAATGGGTCTGGTCACACGCCCGCCGTTATGGATGGATCATTGTCATGATGACTGCCGGAGCAATCGGCAATGCCGGCCTGGCAGCCATCGTGCCGGTGTTAACCGGGGATGCCTTCAATGCCATGCTCAGGCCCGTTCCGGATACCAGCGTGCTCCTGACACTCGCACTGACCATTGCCGGATCACAATTGATCCGCGGCGGGCTGCAGCTGGCCCGCAATTTCGGTGCAGAGCTGCTCGCTCAAAAGATCGAGCGCGATGTGCGGGATGAGTTGTACCTCTCCCTGCTCGGCAAGAGCATGACCTTTCACAACCTTCAGCCCGTCGGTGACACCATGGCCCGCGCCACAAACGATGTGCGCGAGGTCAACTATATGTTCAGTCCCGGCATTAACCTCGTGGTGGGATCGTTCATCTTCCTGGTCATGCCGATATTTGTCTCGCTGCGCTATCACCCATTGCTCGTCCTTACACCGATCGTCTTTATTCTGCTTTACTTCGGCTTTCTTGTCCGCTATCTGCGAACCTTGGCGCCGGTCACGGATGAAGTGCGGGCCGCCTTCGGCGAGATGAACACTCATCTTTCCGAGGCCCTGGATGGAGTGGAAGTGGTCAAAGGTGCCTCCCAGGAGAACGCCGAAGTGCAGCGCTTTGCTCGGAATGCCAGGCGCTTCCGCGACGCCTTTGTCAAACAGGGCGACCGCGAAGCCCGATATGTAGCCATGCTCCTGCTCGGGGCGGCCTACGCCTTTGGCCTGTTCCACGCCCTGCTGCTTTTCCGGGCCGGACAGGTGGACATCGGCGCGGTCGTGGCCTATTTCGGCCTGCTGCGCATGCTCGAGTTTCCCACCTTCGCCTCGACATTTGCCTACTCACAGATCTCCCTGGGCATCTCCAGCGCCCGCCGCATCCTCGAGCTGATCAACCGCGAAACAAACCTTGACCAAAACAGTAAAGGTTTCGTGGAGGTCATGAAGGGGGAAGTGGAGTTCCGGAACGTCAGTTTTGCCTATGACTACATTCAGCCCGCGGCGGCTTCACAGGATGAGATACTCCAGAATATCTCCTTCAAAGTGAAGCCCGGGCAGACGGTGGCCATCGTCGGGCAGACCGGCGCGGGCAAGACCTCGCTGGTCAAGCTCATCAACCGGACCTACGACGTCACGCAGGGGCAGGTCCTGGTGGAC
>JBAVVF010000750.1:0-1992 GCA_049697155.1 Anaerolineales bacterium | reverse complement strand
CGCCCAGCCGGTATGGGTCAGCCGCCCGGGTGTCACGTTTGCCGTGCCGGCCGAGACGGAGAAGGATATCATCGCCTGGCATGCCTATCCTTCGCTGCGCGGCGGGGAAACCTACCAGCTGGACGCGATCCTGAGCAACCCCAATCGCCAGCAGCTGCAGGAAGCCGGCACCGCGTACCCGGACTGGGTCACACAGAAACACCTCCAATTGCCCAAAAACTTCTCGCCGCGCATTCAGGAACTGGCGCAGGAGATCACAAAGGATAGCCAAACGCCTTACGATAAGGCGGTGGCGATCACCGGTTACCTGCGCGAAAACATAGAATATCAGGCCACCATTGCAGAGGCGCCGCGCAATCAGGACCGGCTGGAATGGATATTGTTTAATTACAAAAAGGCCTATTGTGTCTACTACGCCTCGGCCGAAATTCTGATGCTGCGCTCGGTGGGTGTGCCGGCCCGCATGGCGGTGGGATTCTCACAGGGCAAGCGCGATGACAACAGTTTCGTCGTGCGCAGGTACAACGCGCATGCCTGGCCTGAAGTTTACTTTCCGGAGATCGGCTGGGTGGAGTTCGAGCCGACAGCCGGCCAGGCGCCCCTCGATCGCCCGCTTCCACCGCGCGATCCGGACGAACTGGGCAGCCTTAACCCGTTGAATGTGCCCCGACCGGAGGACTTCGATGAATTTGCCGGCCGGGATCGAACGGAGGAAGGGGTGGATGCACCCGTTCCGGAGGCTGCACCGGCCTTTTCGTTCTACTACATTCTTCCCTTACTGGTCATCCTGGCCGGCGGATCGGTGTTCCTCAGCCGCCGCTACGCTCTGCACACGCGCGTCCCGATCTTCCTGCGGACCACGTTCGAACGCTCGGGCATTATCGAGGTGCCGCTCTGGCTTATCCGCTGGGAAAAGTGGGTGAAGCTCTCGCCCATCGAAAAGGCCTTCGAAAGCGTCAACTTCGCTCTGCGCCAGCTGGATGAACCTGTCCCCGTCCACACGACGCCGATCGAGCGGGCCGCCAGACTGACGCGCATCCTGCCCGCGCGAGCGGATCAAATCAAAGTACTTCTGGACGAACATGAGACATCCCTTTATACTTCCAGAGTCGCAGATGTCGCGGAGGCCCGCCGGGCCGCGTCCGACCTGCGCCGGCACGTCCTCATCGAACGGATCCGCTACCTGTTCTTCGGCAAACCCCTGCAATAGTCCTCTACATCCATAGCGGGTCTTGATCGCACAAAGGAAATCCCATGGATACAGTCAAGACCACCTCGATAAATGCCGAGATCATCGGCATTGTCCAGCGGAGCGCCAAACTGCGCGGCGCCCTGGATCCTGAGCGCGCCTCGGGAGCAATTGGCGGACTTAAAGAACTCGAAAATTCGCTGGAACACGTCAGCGAGATCCTGATCCCGTTCGAACAGCGCTACAGTCATCTGGAGGCGCTGGCGGAGATCGGCCAGGTGGTCAACTCCACGCTGGAAGTAGACGAAGTCCTGCGGATTGTGATGGATACCATCATCCGCCTGACAGAGGCGGAACGCGGTTTTCTGATGCTGCGGGACGAACGCGGGGAAATGAGCATTCGCATTGCGCGCAACTGGGAGCAGGAATCCATCAACCAGAGTGAGTTCGCCATCAGCCGCACCGTGATCCAGCGCGTCATCGATGGGGGCGAAGCTGTGCTCACGACCAACGCCCGCGAGGACCCGCGCTTCGACGGGCATGAGAGCATCATCGTCTTCAACCTGCGCTCGATCCTGTGTGTGCCTCTGAAAGTCAAATCCGAATTGATCGGCGTCATCTACGCCGATAACCGCATCCGGACCGGCATCTTTTCCGAATCGGACCGCGACCTGCTGCTGGCCTTTGCCGACCAGGCCGCCGTCGCCATCGAAAACGCACGCCTGTTCACCTCCCTCAAGCGCACCCTCGAAGAAGTGACCGAATTGAAAAGCCTGATGGACGATGTATTCGCCTCCATCGTC
>JBAVVF010000749.1:0-6488 GCA_049697155.1 Anaerolineales bacterium | reverse complement strand
CGAAAATGCGGCACGTACCCACCATCCGCTGCACGCTGTGTTAGGCGCTTTTCGACTGCTCGCTCTGGATCTTTTCTTGTTGTGGCACAGGCTGATAAGACGAATTGCTTCTGGATACCGTTCGTTTTGAGCCGAACCATACACCGATTGCCAGTGCAATGACAAGGAGCCAGAAAAACACGCCGATCGCATCAAATCTGCCAGCTCCGCCAACTCCAAGAGTTCCTTCCAGCGCATTGATGACATCGACAAAAAAATTGTCACGAGAAGGTCGCAACCAGTAAAAAGGCTCTTGGGGGTCACCGATCAAGGGACTGAGGCGCCAGGTCATTTGTGCGCCGACGAAGCCATACAAAACAACCCATGCTTGCAGAAGGGAATTGCCAAGAGACCCACTTGTCAGTTCACGGTCCTTATCTACTGACTTAAAACCACGCAGAATGTAACGCAGACCTGTGAAACCACTGACCGCCATGAAGAGAACAGCAAGCAATTGAAAAAATGGGTAGCTTGACGAAGTCAGAACAAAAAAGAGTGTAACCGGAGATAATCCCAACAACAAAAACGCTGTGACGCCAATGCCGCTGAGAACGACCACACTGGCTTGTGCCACGGAAAACTGAACATTCAACAATGCGAGGGCAAAAAAGTACAAGGCTGGCAAGGTGAAGACCAAGGTCAGGAGAAACAAGAACGGTATTTTTGCGGCAGAAGATGTAGCCTGTAACCAACTATGGGACAAGCCAGTCATAAAGCCATAAACTGCCAGAAATACAACTGTGGAGATAAACAGAGAAAGGGCTTTTGTGCTGAGCTGTTCGTTACGCTGCACACTTTGAAAAAACTCTTCAGGGTTTTTGAGGAACTGAGGAATGATGGTGAATATGTTTTTCATTTTCCAAACTCCTGAGTGCGTTGATGATTGATTGTACTTGTCTTTGTAGGATAGCGCCTAACGGTGTGCGTTAGCGGTGGTGGGGCGGGCTGGACGGGTCCTCGACATGGAAACGCCTCACGCCAGGAACCTTCCCAAAAACGCGGCACGTACCCACCATCCGCTGCACGCTGTGTTAGGCGCTGTTTTTACGGTTGGATAATTGGACCAATGTTCCAAAGTGAGATTTGCTCTTGGTGCTCAATCGCCAGAATTGTATTATCAGGGCTAAACACTATGTCATGCATTCCATAAATCCAATCGGTTCCGAAATCTGGTGTAAACGTGTAGACGTTCCGCCAATTATCCGTTCTCCAAAGTTCAATTGCTTGTTCGTCATCGTCGAAACCGAAAAGGCGAGCATAAACCACTAAGCTTCCATCAGAATTATAGTATCGCCAGCCCTTGCGATAAGGTATATCTCGTACCTCTTCCGTTTCCAGATTGCGAATTTGGCTAGTAGCTTTTTCAATATCGACCTGAACTAATTGTGTTCGAAGAAGTTTCAAACTCAGATTTACCCAACCTTCCGGATATTTGCTTTCAAACATAAAAGCATGTGTATCGATATTCCAAATCTGAAACTTGTGTTGGTGTGTCCAAAGTATGGGCCAATCATGGTCTTTTGTCCAACTCATTACGATGTATGCCAATCTGGCATCTGATGATAGCGAAATTTCAGTGGCATACATTTTCGGGCCGAGATTAAGCACATCGTATACTTGATTGTCCAATATGTCCTTGGTTTCCAAAGTGTTTCCACTTGCAAACACTACGCTGGTGCTATTCGGCAAGAAAGCAAATGCATAAACAGGAATACTGTAATCAGTCTCCTCTTTGCCGGTTGGGCCGGGCATTTTTGAATATTCTTGTGTCCACTCTTGGAGCAATTGACCTGTGGAAGAATCCCAAATAAGTAATTTACCGGCAGGGTCTTCACTTCTCCAACAATTCGTGATGCTGACTGCAAAGTATTTCCCGTTCGGGCTGAACTTTGACTCAGCAAATGTGCAACCTTGTTCAAAAGGAAATTCTATCTCTCGGATAAGTTCATGAGTGTTAACATTCCAGAACCTGATTTTTGGATTTACATGAGCGATGATTTGGCCATCCGGGCTAAAAACTGCAAGACCTGGATACGAGGGACCAGAGACTTTTTCCCCAAGCGATACGATCAAGCCAGGCTCATTGCTTGGTAGAAACGTTACTGTCGGAGCAATTGTGGATGTTGATGTTGGTTCCGGCAGTATAGTAACCGCCGCGATTGGTGCTTTGGTGTTTGGTACGGAAGTCGGTACCATTTCGGTAATAACTGGAGTTTTTATGCTGCAAGATGATATGAGCACAGCAAAAATGCTGAATAAAAACACCAATGACTTCAATGTTCTCATTTCTTGTCCTTGAGTCTGTAATGCATTTAGCGCCTAACTATGTCTTAAGCGAAGTAAGTTCGCAAAAGACTCTATATGGCGGTATTATACGACGTAACTTCGCTTAAGATCCTTTATCTTACAAAGAACAGATCTCGACTTTGTAAACCGTCAAATGATCGTGCGCGATGGCAGGGACGAGAATAACCGTGTAACGATCCTGCCGGATTCCCTCATTCCACCTCTCAAAGCCCATCTCGAAACTGTCCGTGCCATCCACCAAATGGAGCGGAGTGGGATCAAAAGCCCGCTTGACACCTGAACACTGCTTACTGAATACTGCTTACTGAATACTGCCTCATTCCCCTCTCGAAGCCAGATAAATCCCTATCAGGATCAAAATACCCCCGCCGATCACGGCCGGTCCAGGTGTCTCCTGCAACAGAAAAAATGCCAGGATTGCCGAACCGATCGGCTCGCCGAGCGTCGTCACGGCCACGAACGCCGCGGGGAGATAGCGCAGCGCCCAGTTGTAGGTCGAATGGCCGATCAGCTGGGGGAAGGCCGCCAGCAGGAAGATCCACCCGTAGGTCCGCGCGGGATACCCGAGCGGCGACTGGCCCGCCGCGAGCATGACAACGATTAATGCGATCGCCGCCATCCCGTAGACCAGAAAAATATACGGGATCAGGGAGATGGTGCGCGTCGCGCGCAGTTTCCTGCCGATGATCAGATATCCCGAGACGGTCCACGCGCCGAGCAGGGCCAGGAAGTTCCCCCACATGGCGCGTCCCTGCATCACCTGGCCCAGGTCCGGGCAGCGCAGTCCGCCGTCCCAGATGCACGCGTCGGCCAAGCCGATGATTGTCCCGCCCAGAATGGCGACGACCAGCCCGACGATGGCCGCGCGCGTCAGCCGTTCGCGCAGGAGGATGGGGGAGAGCAGCGCCACCCACAGCGGCCCCGTCGACACGAAGACCACCGAGCTCGCGACCGACGTATATTCCAGCGATGAGATCCACGTCGCGAAATGTGCCGCCAGGAAGAGTCCGGAGACGGCCATCAGCCCGATGTCGCCGCGCGTGAGACTTCGCAGCTCGTCGCGATGACGCGTCAGCGCGAGGGGTGCCAGCAGCAGGGTCGCGAACGTCAGCCGCAGCGCCGCGATGACAAGCGAGGGCGCCTCGGCCTGCGCGAAGCGGATGAAGATCGAGGCGGTGGAGACGGCCAGGATCGCCGTGAGCAGGGCCAGGGGTAGAGTGAGGCGCGAGCGTTGATCCGTCATCCGCCCATTCTACTTGAATCAACCGCCAACGCAAAATGCCGCTTCGACGAGCGGCCTGTTGCGTGTCTGAGTTTTCAGTTTCTGAAAGCTGGCTTGGGCTTAGCTCTGGGCGGGCGCGGAAGGGTCAGCTTCCATGCGCGGGGTGCGGCGATACTCGGAAGGCTTGCCAGTAAAGCCCTTGCTTAGCCAATCGGCGAATTCGTCGAGGGCAAAGGCTTCCTGGTTGTCCAGCACCTTTTGAAGTTTTGCGAGGTGTTCAATGAGTTCCTGCATCTGCGCCAGGAAGTTTTCGTAGGTTTCGGGGCTGGCGTTCTCGCGAAGTTGTCTTGTGGCTGCGTGGGCCTTGTCGACCACGTGCATGGCATTGTGGATGTACTCGGTCATCAGGTCCCAGTCTGTCATGGCGGACTCCTTTCTGGAACCGGCCTGTTCCACTTATACAATAGCACGAGATGGACGGGAATTCAACCTGTCTGCCGGACTTCGGGCTAATCTCAGGTGGCGGCCCTTGCCAGCTCGGTGAGCTCATCGACCAGCGGGCGCAGGGACTCCGGCATCGTGCTGTCGGTGACGCGCAGAGTATGCATGGAGTTCCCGGCCACGACTGTGATCGTGTACTCATATTCATCCGGACGGGTCATCAGATTGGCCGTGTCGGAGATCTCGAAAAAATTCGAGGTGGTGAGCAGACCATGCAAACGCTGGGCTGCATCGCCCGGAATGGTATCCAGGTCGATATCCAGGGCAACCTCGCGTCCCATGGCGCCCCCCGTTCTTCTGTAGTTGATCATTGTCATTTCTACCTGCCTCGTTTGTCACCCTGAGCGTAGTGAAGGGTCTCCGCCGCAGAGCGGCGGGATTCTTCACTCCCCGCGGAGCGGGTCGTTCAGAATGACACAACAGCTAATAGGGTAAAACTTGTGTATCCATGGATAAAAAACGAACGGTCGTTGCTGCTGTTCCATGCGAATAAACAAAAAGCTCACCCCAAAATTCCTTTGGGGTGAGCGGCATGTATTAAGTTGTCTTGCTGACTAAGGCAGTGCAGGCGTGTTTTCTGCAAAATACTCGTGGTTGTCAGCGTTGATTACGGCGGAGTCAGGATCAGTGTCCGCCAGATTCCTCGCCCCCGTCTGGCCGTAAACCACATCATCGGTGCCTGCGACCACGTTGAAGTGGCTCATCTCATGGATGAGCGTGCCGGCCTGTGAGTCCGTGCCGGCCAGCGGCGCGAGCCAGAAGACCTTGCACAGGTAAATGGTGTAGGGCCGGTCCGGATAGACATAGGCATAATAGTTCTGCTTGCATTTGCAGTCGAACGTGATGCCGGCGGTATCGAACGCACTCGCGATGGCCGTAAAGTGATCCGTCACGAGATCGTGGCGCGTGGTGCTGAAGAGTCCAAACCATTCCAGGTAGCGCTGGGTACCGGAGTTATGGCTGCTCAGATAGTTCTTCGATTCTGTCGAGTAGGTCCTGGCCTGGCTGCGTGCACTGACAAGAGTGGTCTGTTGAGCCGTTGTACAGGCGTTGAAAGTATTACCGCCGGGAGGGGGAGGCGGCGGAGGGGTGGGTCTCACTTTTGGCTCGCGTCCTTCCACCTTCACGCTGACCTTTTCAGAAGCCAGGCTGTCCCTGGATTTGAAGGCATTGCCCTTTTCATCGAACAGGTTGAACGCAGAGGCCGCGTAGGAGACCTCATACTGGCCCGATTGCGAGAGATCGTAATACTCGGCCAGGTTCACGGCATATTGCACGCTTTCACCCGCCTTGAGGGAGATGTAATCCTTGCCTGTCGCATCAGGTCGTTTGTAGATTGCCCCGATGTAGGCCACAGATTCGCCGTCGCGCGTGACCGCGAAGAGCGGCTCTTCGAGACCGGCGGCCGGCGTGAACCACTTGAGGATGCGCACGGTGTGTTTGGTCGCGTTTGAGAACGTAACCTTCACGGACACATCCTGCGTGGAATCAAATTCGCTCTGGTCCAGGCTCAGGCTGACGGAGGGACCGTCCTTGGGGGCGGCACCTGCCAGCGAGGTGAACAACAGAGCGATGAGCAGGACAAACACGAACGCGTTGAAACGGATCTTGCTTTTCTTCATGGCATTCTCCTCATTGAGCAAAAGATGAAAATATAGTAGCAAATTGGAAACGCAAAGTCAAGCAGGAATTTGGACAGGCTGTTCAGTCAAAATCAAAGCAGAGTGAGCGGCCCGGATTGCTGATGATGCAGCCGACATTGAAGTGCATTCGCCCGCGACGGGCGGGGTAACACTTCATGGAAAGCCTCGTTATACAGGTCACAATAGAAGGAATTTCTATTGCGACCTTTGTATACCGAAAGGAGTTACGATGAAACTAAGAATCGCTTTGTTCGCGACGTTGATCCTGACTGCTCTGATTATGAGTGCCTTTGGATCACCTGCGGCTCCGCAGACTGTGAAGCTGCAGGATACTGTTGTACCGCCCGAGGTAACCCTTGTGCCGCCCACGATTGTTGTGGATGGAACACCCGGGGCAGTCCCGGTCACGGGTGGGGATACCCCTACCGGCCTGTGGACGATCCTTTTATTCGGATTGCTGGCCCTTTTGGGAATTGCTTTCCTGGTGGCGCTTTTCTCACCGCGCACCACGCATGATCATATCGACAGAAACCTGCCGCCTCCGCCTGACGTGTAAGGCTTGCGGGCAGCGCGAGACTATATGGTCTTCGCTTAACCTCCTCTCCTCCGTCCCCTCTTTCCGTCTGGCTTTGCCTGTCTGTGCTTTCCGAACTGTAGCAGGCATTGGGAATGAGGGGACAAAGGGGGAGTTGTGTTTTTTCAGCAGGAGTCCAATTATCCAGGACGGAGCGTGATCACTCATCCAGTTCATGATATGAAATTGCAGAGAGTATGGA
>JBAVVF010000748.1:0-2498 GCA_049697155.1 Anaerolineales bacterium | reverse complement strand
GGTTAAATCAAGTCCTCTCCAATCTCATCTCGAATGCTCTACGCCACACCCCAAGCGGCGGGGCGGTTGCCATCCATGCGGAATCGATTCAAAAAGAAGCACAAACTACGAATTTCGCGGTACGGATTACAATCCAAGACACGGGCTCAGGTATTCCCACTGAAGACCTTCCTTTCATTTTTGATCGTTTCTGGCGTGGAGACAAATCACGCAGCGAGCGAACGCATAGTGGACTAGGGCTGGCAATCGCAAAACAACTCATCCGCGCGCATGGTGGGACCATTGCAGCGCAAAGCGTGGTGGGAACGGGTTCAAGTTTTGTTATAGAATTACCCGAATATATACAAGGGCCGGTGATTTCATAGAACCGTTTGTCCGCAAGGCGCTTGTCTATATTGCCATTTGAGTCGGGTTTACGATTACGTGAGCGGTTATAGTTATAGCCGGCTCATAGGTATATCCCCCGCCGCTGCAAATGCTAAAACATCACTGTTTGACTCTCTGCCTGCCGGCCATCGAGCAAAACAAACGGAGCGGCGCGTATCACCACAATCCCCAATTTACGCAGAGACGCCAGGTCGCGCAATTTGCTGGTCCGCCGCGCCCGGAGGATAGCATCGGCACCTTTCGGCCCGATTCCCGGAATGCGAAGCAGGTCACGCCGTTCGGCCTTGTTAACCTCAAGGGGTTTCCCCTGCAGGTTCTGCTGCGCCCAGGCGAGCTTCGGATCGGTGGGGAGGGGCAGGTTCCCGTCGCGGGCAAATGGCATCTCCTCCAGGTCAAAGCCATAGTCCCTCAGCAGGAACGAGGCCTGATACAAGCGGTGCTCACGCATGGGATCGACCGCGGGTTTGTTTTCCATGGGGGTATCGGAGATCGGCTGAAAAGCCGAGAAATAGGCCCGTTTCAAGCGGACGTTCTTCATTAGCCAATCTGTCGTAGTAAGCAATTCGAGATCGCTTTCGTCCGAACCGCCAGCCACAAACTGCGTCACCGTGGATGGCCAGCGGCCATTCCAGCCCTTGTACGCCGGCTGGGACTGGCGGATCTCTTCCACCCACCTCAGCGGGCGAAACAACTCTTCGATGAATGTTTTGTTGGGGGCAAGCCTGGCGAGGCGCTCGGTGTTCGGTGCTTCCAGATTAATGGAAACCCGGTCGGCCAGCTGCATCAGGCGCTCGACCTGACCCTGCTCGGCGCCGGGCATGATCTTGAGATGCAGGTAGCCGCGAAATCCAAGCTTGTTACGCAAAATCTCAGCCGTATCCAGTATCTTATTCTGTGTGTTCTCACCGCCGGAGGCAATCCCCGAACTGAGGAAGACTCCCTCCGCTATTTGGGCCTGATGCAGCTTCATGAACAGCTCGGCGAACTCCTGTGGTTTGAATGTGGCGCGGCGAAAATCGCGTCCGGCGCGGAACGGACAATAGAAGCAGTCCCGCTCACAGGCGGACGAAAGCAGAGTCTTCAGCAACTTGATCTGTCTGCCGTTGGGAAGTTGGGCGGGATGGACGAAGGTGGCGCTTTTTTCCTTGGGAGTGAAACAGGCGGGTTTGGCTGGCTCCCCCCGTGACTCCTCCGCATGTTCCAGCTCCATCTGCTCTGAAAGAGACTTGAGGGTTTCCAGCTGGTCCATGGATTGATTATAGAACAAATTTTCTAATACCGCAAGTCCAGATTTTGGCATCCGGCCCGAATCAGGGAAAAACGTCACTGGGATGAGTCGTATCCATTCGTTATACTGGCAAAACCAAAGGAGGCCGGCTATGTGTGAATTCTGCACCCAACACGGGGAGGGGGAGAAGTGGTATCTGACGATGGCAAACTATTCTCGCGATCTTCTGGACCAAAACGATCGGCGTCGGTATGCAGCTGAGTTCCTGAACGGCTTTGATAAGCGCGTGCCCCTGAGCATTCAGAAACTGAATGCTGTCCGCCGGACGCCACTGATGAAGCTGGCCCGGCCCATCCTGACTCACATGCAAAAGCAGGATCATTATGGTCAGGTGGTGCCGCTGGAGGATGTGGAAAGGATCTTCGAGAGGGTGGAGGGGGCCGTGCGTCTGCCCTGTGTCTGCCGGCGCGTGACCACCGGGGACATGAACGCTCGTTACTGCTACGGGCTCACGCTGGATAAGGAGCTCTATGAGTCGCTCGATGATTCGTTCAGCCTCGAGACTCTCTCAAAGGAAGAAGCGCTGGACTCCATTCGTAAACTCGATCAGGAAGGACTGATCCATTCGGTCTGGACCTTCAAGACGCCATTCATCGGGGGGCTGTGCAACTGCGACCAGGACTGCATGGCTTACCGGATTACGCACGCCCGCCGGGATTATCCGGTCATGTTCCGCGCCGAGTGGGTAGCGGCAGTTTCGGTGGATTCGTGCAATGGCTGCCGCCTGTGCATGCGGCAGTGTCAGTATGGCGCCATCCGTTATTCTTCAAACGCCAGGAAGGTCATCATCGACCCGACGGCCTGCTATGGCTGTGGCGTGTGC
>JBAVVF010000747.1:0-11848 GCA_049697155.1 Anaerolineales bacterium | reverse complement strand
CACCAATCGGCGCGCCAGCTCCAGATAAGCTTCCGTTCCCGTCACACGATAAAAACGGAGCAGGGCGATTTCGATCTCCTCGTGTCCCGAGGTTTTGTCACTGGAGGCATTCAGAAAGTCACGTACGAGCAGGTCCGCGGCCCTGATGCAGAGCTCGAGCAGGTCGCGGCGGCCGGTGGCTTCATAGTGCGAGACGCCGGCCTCGATAAAGTGCCCGTGACAATACAATTCATGCTCGATTTGCAGATTGATCCAGCGCTCCCCCGGAAAATGGATTTGATTGTAGGTGAAGAGATAGCCGTCCGACGCCTGGGCCCGCGCCAAGAGGGCGATAAACGCATCCATCAGGGAGCCAAGCCGCGAGTCGGCGTGCAGCCCGTAGATCCGCGCGGCGGCATCCAGCCATTTGGTGGCATCTGAGTCCGAAAAGAAGAAACCTTCCCGGAATCCCTCCTTTTCCCCGGCTGCAATTCGGAAATTGTCGATGCAGCGTGTGGCTTCGAGCTGCTCCCATTGATGGAAGATTGCTTTTTCTGCATTGACCGCCTGGCGCGGCGACCAGAATGGATCGGCAATGTTGACTTCGCGAGCGGTGAGTTCCTGCATGGCAGCCTCCTGAACGAATTATAGAGCACATTCAGAGAAAGATCGAAAACGTATAAATTCCATGACAGCAAGCATCTAATGACTGAGACCAAGCTACCCCTTATTTCCAAATGCAAAAAGGAGTCCACCCATGGTTCGAACCGACAGGTATGAAGGCTTACTGGCAGAGACCGTCACACTGACGGGTGCCAATGGAGACTGGATCAATGCCTATTTTGCGCGCCCCCTCGGCCCCGGACCATTCCCAGGGCTGGTACTGGCCCATCACATGCCGGGCTGGGATGAATGGTATCGCGAAACCACGCTCAGGTTCGCACTGCATGGATATGCAACACTCACGCCCAACCTGTACTTCCGGGCCGGGCACGGCACGCCGGAAGATGTCGCGGCTAAAGTACGCGGCGAGGGAGGCGTTCCGGATGACCAGGCGGTGGGCGATCTTGCCGGCGCGCTGCAATATCTGCGCGGGCTGCCCTATGGCAGTCGCAAAGCAGGCATCTTCGGTACCTGTTCAGGCGGCAGACATGCCTATCTCGCAGCTTGTCGTACGCCCGGGTTCGACGCAGTGGTCGATTGCTGGGGTGGAGGCGTCGTCATGGCAACCGATCAATTGAGTCCAAAATCGCCGGTCCCGCCGCTCGATTACACCAAAGATCTCCCCTGTCCTATTTTGGGCCTGTTTGGAAATGAAGATAGCCATCCCAGCCCCGAACAGGTCGATCGGCATGAAGCCGAACTCAAGGAGCACGGCAAGACCTATGAATTCCATCGCTACGATGGCGCCGGGCACGGCTTCTTTTATCATCACCGGCCCGCCTACCGCCAGGCCCAGGCCGTGGACGGCTGGGAAAAGGTTTTTGCATTTCTGGAAAAGCATTTGGCGTAGGGGCGACCCGCCTGGACATGGCAGCAAGACGTTTCTCAGAATCGATTTGCATATCAACGATGTAGGGTCGCCCCTACGTTTGACGGGAGATTTCGTATGTGCACAATGATCGTTGAAAAAGTGAAAGTGGACGGCAGCGGCAAAGGGGCAAATGGATGGTTCAAACTGGAACAGGCCAATGTTTCCTTCGACCACCCGTTCGACGCGCCCCTGGAGCATGCCTTGAACATCGATTTCGTGAACGAGTCCCAGGGCCCGTCGGCGCGCGTGGCGGTCGAGCTGAGTGAGCAGGCCGCGCGGGAGCTCGTCAGGACGATCCTTGCGGTCCTGGATGAGGCACGCTCCAAAGGACATTTAGGATGAAACGAGTCTTGATCCTGGGCGGCGGTTTCGGCGGAATCGCGGCCGCACGCTTTTTGCTTTGGCAGTAAATTAATTACGAAAGGACCATTTTCCGACATGTCCATCCTCAACCATCCTGTCCTGGAATTGCGCGTGGCGCTTACCACCCGTGACTATGAACGATTGTTGAAATTCTATTGCGATGGACTCGGCATCGAGCCCGCCGCGATCTGGAACAACGACGGCGGCCGGGCGCTCATGCTGGACCTCGGTCATGCCGCGCTCGAGATCTTCGACGAGCGCCAGGCCGAGGTGATCGACGAGCTCGAAGCCGGGAAACGCGTCAGCGGGCCGATCCGGTTCGCGCTGCAGGTGCCCGACCTGGAAGCGGCGCTGGAGCGGCTGCTCGCCCACGGCGCGACGCTGGTCCATCCGCCGGTCGTCACCCCGTGGGGCGACCACAACGTGCGGCTCCAGGATCCCGATGGGATGCAGATCACGTTATTTCAGGTATCGGAACAAAATGGCTGAAATTATCGATCTCAGCCAGGAAATCTTTGCGGGTATGCCGGTCTTCCCGGGCCTTCCGGAGGTGAACATTACTATGCATGTCTCTCACGAACAATGGGACGACATCACCGACAGCGATATGATTTCGCCAGCCGTAAACCGGCTGGAACTGGGCGAGCATACCGGCACGCACGTCGATGCGATCAACCACATGGCCCGCCAATATCGCGGGCAGTCCATCGACACGATGCCGCTGACGATGTTCTACACCGAGGGCATCTGTTTGGGTCTTTCCCACAAGGGACTGCGCGAATTGATCGAGCCTTCCGATCTGGAACATGCTCTCTTCGAAGCGCGTCTTACTATCAAGCAGGGAGATACAGTCCTGCTCTACACGGATCACTATCGCCGCGCGTTCGGCACCGACAATTGGCAGAACGGGCCGGGGGTCAGCGCCGAGGCGGCGCGCTGGCTGGGCGGACAAAGAATCGCGGCGTTCGGCATAGAGACAATGGCGCCGGGCGTGCTTCACCTTTCCAACCGGGAAGTCCATCATATCTGCGGCGAGTTGGGCTTCACACATTACGAAAACATGATCAATCTGCACCAACTGGTCGGGCGCGGGCGTTTTCGCTTCATTGGCCTGCCGCTCAGGATCCGCGGCGGGACCGGCTCGCCCGTCCGCGCCGTGGCTGTCTTCGAGGAATGATCGCGCAAGCTCGTGTTGGAGGGAATGGATTATGCAGGAATATTCAAAACGGCTGGGGTACATTTCGCCTGAGCAGTTTCAGGCGGCGCTGACCCGTCTCGGTCTGGGTAAATTCATAAAAGCAGAGCCGGTTTCGTTCGGACTGTTTGGACAAAACGTCTTTTTGACGAGTACCCAGGGCGAGTTAGTGCTGAGAGGTGTCCCCCACTATCCCTGGCAATTTCCAACGGAACAGTTCTTTACCAGCCAGCTGCACGAGC
This sequence comes from Anaerolineales bacterium, assembly GCA_049697155.1. GTDB lineage: Bacteria > Chloroflexota > Anaerolineae > Anaerolineales > Villigracilaceae > Defluviilinea. The sequence goes on along the minus strand of JBAVVF010000747.1, from coordinate 8,535 downwards.
GGACTCGCGCACCCGTGCCATATCCATATTTGCTGGAGCCCTCGGAGGATATCTTCGGCTGGAGCTTTGTCATCATGCCGCGCCTGCCGGGGCTTCAACTTCAGGATAAAGCTGTGGCAGCGAGGCTGACATTGGCTCAGCGGCTGGATGTTGCCCGCGCCCTGGCCGGCATGCTTGTCGAGGTGCAGCGCCTGACCTGGGAATGCGCCGGCAAATATGACGTGGAACAGAAGAAAGTCCAGCCATTTGAAAAACACTACCGCGCATGGGTGATCGACTGCATCCGGGAAAAAGTGGCGGAGGCGCAAAGCTGCAACGAACATACAACCCGGTCAGATGTTGAATGGGCGGAACGTGTGATCGCCAATGCCGAGCCTTTCCTGCAACTGGACTACGAACCCTGTGCCGTCCTGGCGGATTATGGAGAGCATAACGCGGTCGTTATGGAGATCGAAGGCAGTTGGCAGGTCAGCGGAGTATTTGACCTGATGACTGCCCACTTTGGGGACGGCCACACCGATCTTTCCACGAGTGTGACCGTCTATCTTGCCGAGAACGAACTCCTCGCCGATGCTTTTGTCGGTGAGTATCTTCGGTTGAAAGGGATGCGGCCCGCCTTTGTGGAGCTGCAGCAGCTTTACATGCTCGACCTGCGGACGAGCCACTGGCGATACTGGCAGAAACACAATGATGGTATCCCCGGGCAGGATCCGTCGATAAGTCTGGAGCAGTGGGCCAGGCCTTCCGTCGAGTATTGGAACAAGTTCCGGGGCTAAAGCATCCGCAAGGAACACCTTAATGAAACTCATCACGCTTTTCCCTGCGATAGTCTTCTCCCTCGTCCTGGGAGCCTGTGCCGCCGTCCCGGCGGAAATGGATGCACCCCCGACAACTTCCCCTACGCTGTCACCAAGCGCAACATCTACGAGCACGGTCACGCCGACAGCTTCCCCTACTCCTATTTTTACGCTGGAGCCCGGCAGATACGATCCCGACATCCACCGGGCGGTCGGCATGGATCATCTACAACCGTTGATCTACCAGGCCGACGAAATAGCCCTGCTGGCGTTTTTTACCTATTCGAGTATGGATTATTGTCTGGAACCGCAAGGCTGCCGGATCACATCTCGACTGTATTACACCTATGGGGAGTCGGGATCCTTTCAAAGCATGTCACTCGTCCAGGAAACGATCTCCGGGCTGGAACAACAGGTCGCCCGGCTGCCTGCCGCCGATCCGGCGGGCGGATCGTTGCGATACTACCTGGAAACTTCCTTCCCGGAGGCAGCGTACACGCAGCGTTATCCCGTGGCGGGGACCATCGATCTGTTCACAACGAAGAAGCTCATTTCCATCGAATTGCCTGCAGCAAACCCGGTCGAGCCAGGTGACAAAATGTATTTGTTCTATTGGGGGATGGGGCCCAATACCGTCCGCCACGGTGGGATAAGAGGCTCTCCGGTCGAGAGTGGACCGTCTGCGATGGATGTTGCCAGCGATGGACGAATTGCCCTGCTCAATCCTGTGAATAACGGGGTCCTGATCTATGATCCCAAAGAAGAATCGTTTTCGAATTTTATGTTGCCTTTCCCTAACAGCCATGAAGGAGATTTGGCATTCGACCAGAACGATCAGCTGATGGTTTGTGACTTCAGCGGGGCCTTTACTCCTTATTGTTACCGCCTGCTGCTGGACGGGACGGTTGAAGGTTCCGTGCCGACCTATGCTGCTTCTCCAAGGAGACTGACAAAGGATCTGCGCGTTATGGACGATTATGATTACAAGCTGGTCCTTCCTTTCGATGCCCAGGGCAAGGCAAATTCCAGGGAAGCGCAAAGACAAAAGCAGACCTGGGAACTGCCGTTTGGATTAGTGCTAGACGGGAAGGGCGAGCTGGATTGGCGCAGGGCCCGCTTCGCCGATGTCGAGGCGGGACTGGCATTTGAAGTCCATTCCGAGCTAGGGGTGAGCACGCTGGTCGGCTTCGAAAGAACGCCGCAAGGCTATCTGATCCTCTTGAACAGTGAATATCAGCAAATTCGAGCGATCTGGATCGATCCTGCGGGTGCCGTCCTAAAAGACGTCAGTCTGCCGAAGGAGGAATATTCCGGGTTTTCCTCTGGCGCGGGCAATGTGGCGGTTGACCAGGATGGGTCGTTGTATGTTATGAGCTCCACGAAGAATGGGATCGAGATCCACTTCGAGGCCGCGCCTTAATCACTGATGTTGCGCAGGCAAAGTATCTTTACCACGGAGAGCACGGAGTCCACAGAGCTTTTTAAAGGGTTTTCTCCGTGTTCTCCCCCGGCACCTGCACCCGGGGCAGGTGTGTGTACTCTGTGGTGAAACTGCGTAAGGTAAGTTAATCATCTATTCACCAAGGACTGTGATCGTCACCACATCGCTTTTCACGGTCTCTCCACCCGCATTGACACCTTCTGCCCAGAATTGATGCTCGCCGGCGGATAACGTCCACCAGGCTTGATAGGGCGGCGAAGACAACGTTGTGAGCAGATTCCCATCCAACCAGATCGTGACCTGTGAAAGGCTGCCTCCCGCGGCGACCTCGATCTGCAGCTGCTGCGAGGCCAGGTCGAACTTGGGGTCGATGCGGTAGGTGGTGTTGGGAGGCGGGGAAAGCAGGATCAACCCGTCGGGCTGCTGAGAAGCATGATTCCCAAAATCTGCGAGCAGCGGCAGCCCCTGTCCACGCGCCCAGGCCTGGACTTCCACGGGGAGATCCAGGACGATCATGGATTTGCGCCGGTCGGCCGGAGTCAAATCATTTGCAGGAAGGTTGGTGAGCACATCCACCCACACTTGTTGGTAGAAGGTATCCGTTTGCATGGGTTCCGTCCCGGCGATGAACCACTCCGTGCGGGTGTGCGGACAGGCTGAGGTGGGGAGAAGTCCCGAGAGCGCGCAGACTTCCACCTGAGTCAGCCCATCGGGCCGCTCGAAGGGACGGTCGGGGCGGCCCTGCAGGAGTCCGCGCATGACCTCGTTCCAGATGGGCGCCGCGCCGGTGAGACCGGTCACGTTGTGCATGGCTTCGTGTCCGCTGTTGCCCACCCAGACTCCGACCACCAGCTCGGGGGTGTAGCCGATGGTCCAGTTGTCGTGGAAGTTGGTCGTCGTCCCGGTCTTGACGGCCGCGGGCCGGTCGAGCTTGAGAGTGCTGTCCGGACCGAAGCCGGCCGCGCGGGCCGCGTCGTCGCTGAGGATGTCGCTGATGAGCCAGGCCAGGCGCGGGTCGAAGACCTGGACCGGCGAGACCTTCTCCTGCATGTACAGCAGGTTCCCATCCGCGTCGTGGATCTCCAGGATGGAATAGTTCCCGGTGAAAGAGCCGTTGTTGGCAAGCGCGGCGTAAGCCGTCGAAAGCTCGAGCAGGCTGATCTCTCCCCCTCCGAGCGCCAGCGACAGGTCGTACTGCTGCGGATTGCTCAACGAAGTGATGCCGACCCGCCGGGCAAGGTCGAGCGTGCTTTCAATGCCGACCTCCCGCAGAGTTTTCACTGCCGGGATATTCAACGAAGAGCCGAGCGATGCCCGCACGGAAACGGGTCCGTGCTGGCTATTGTCATAGTTCGACGGCGTGTAGGGTGTGCCGTCGTGCGTGATGAACGTCGTGGAGACATCCAGGATCGAGGTCGCGGCAGTCCACGCGCCGGGGCGGGTTGGGTCGAGGGCCAGGGCGTAGATGAACGGCTTGAAGGCGGAGCCGGTCTGCCGGGGCGCGGTCGCCATGTCCAGCGCGCCGTCGATGGATGCGTCGAAGTAATCCGCACTGCCGACGAGGGCCAGGATCTCCCCGCTGTGCGGATCGATCACGACCAGCGCGGCGTTGTTGACGTTGTGGCTGAACGTCGCGTCCTCGTTCCTGAACCCTTCGATGCGGCGCTTCAGGATATCTTCGGAGAGATGCTGGACGTCCAGATCGAGCGTCGTGCGCACGACAAGGCTCGCGTGCGGGTCGAGCGATCCCGTGAAGGTGAGTTTGTCGATCTGGTCCTTGACGATCCAGATGAAGTGCGGCGCCTCGATGGGATACGGCTCCGGGTTGAAGCTCAGTGGAATCGCTTCGGCGCCGAGACGTTCCTCCGGCGTGAGGTAGCCATGTTTCTCCATCAGCCCGAGGACGACCCGCTGTCTTTCCTTCGCCAGGCCGGGATTGGTGAACGGATTGTACGCGCCGGGCGCCTGGGGCAGCCCGACGAGCAGCGCGCACTCCGGCAGGAGCAGCTCGGAGGCGGGCTTGCCGAAGTAGGTCTGCGCGGCCGCTTCGACGCCGTAGGCCATCCCGCCGTAATTCATCTGGTTGAGGTAGAGCGCCAGGATCTCATCCCTGGAGAGACGCCGCGTCATCTGCCAGGCCAGGACGGCTTCGCGCAGCTTCCGGCGCAGACTGCGCTCCGTGCGTTCGTCCTGGCTCATGAGCAGGTTGCGCGCCACCTGCTGCGTGATCGTGCTCCCACCCGAGACCGTCTCGCCGCCCCGCAGGTTGATCCACAGGGCACGCAGGATGCCTGTGACATCCACGCCCGGATGGGTGTAGAAGTTCTTGTCCTCGACGGCAATTGTGGCATCTTTCAGGCATTGGGGGATGTTCCCGAAGGAAAGGACGGTATTCCGTCCGCCGGTCTCCGCCAGGACCTCGTACAGCAGACGCCCCTCCCGGTCGACGATCCGCACGCTGGGAACCTGGTAGGCCGCCGGCAGGGAATCGAGGGAGGGCAGGTCCCAGAAAATGTAGAGGATTGCTCCCAGAAGGAGGAGTAACCCTGCGAAAAGGACTTTTACGGCACGGCGTTTCACCCGCGACAGAGGATCATTGCTCATCACAATGATTTTAATGCACGCGAGGGGTAGATTGTTCCAGATTTGGAAGCGGAGAAGATGGCAGAAGACTCAGCCGCGAATGACGCGAATTGGCGCGAGTTTTCAAAGCCTTTCGATGCTCAAGGGGATGCTGCACGAAGACCCTGTCCGAACGGGAGAAAACAAAACCTGCGGCTTTGTCCGCAGGTTTTGAACGTAAAATCACCACCCAAAATTAGAGCAGTTTCATCCTTGCGCCAGCGAGTGAATTTCTCGAAACGTAAATCACTATAAAGTAAAGGGGTCTTGCTGGATGATAAACTAACCGAAACTACAGACAGTCATATTGCAAATTTAGTCAGTAGTTTGTATCGGATTGTCATCTAGGTACATTTCAATATAATCTTTCAGAATTTCATCTCGGTAATCTCCGCCTTTTGCATAAATGATTGCCAGAACCTTCCTTACAATTTTATCAATTGAATTGTTGTCAAGATTAACTCCTCTTTTACTTAAGATGTTTTTAAGAAGAGATTCGCATCTGCTGATGTCATTATCTGTTGCAAACATAGTAGCTCCATTTCTATCTTGACAGTAGATTGGTGATCTCATCAACAATGATCGAAAGATTCGTGGTTGCTTGCGTAGCGCCACCAGAACCCCATTTCATATAGTCCACAACTCTCGCTCGGCGTGGGTCTTTGCGAAGCACTCCGCCGAGAGCCGAGCGGGAAATCATTGCCCGGAGATCAGTGATGTCTGTATTTTCTCCAATGAAACTGAATAATCTTGGGTATTCTCACGACCACAAAAAAACCAGCTGTGAATCCATCTATAGCGAAAGCATTTACAATAATCAGGCAATCAGATCCTTCCACCCCGCATAGTTGAAGATCTGGCGAAATGCAGCAAATTAGTAGCCGTAAACCAAAAGAGAGTGCCCATATAAGAGCCAAGGATAAAAGGAGCAGCCAATCTGTTCGAGAATGGCTTCCGGCGCTTATTAATGGCATAACGACTATATTGAGGATTGCTAAGAATCCTCCAATGACAGGAAGCCCTTCAGGAAACCATACACAAGTTGCAAGTATTATTGCACTTATTAATGTAGTCCATAAAAACAATTGTGTGAAGCGTTTTAACAAGTTTCAATTCTATCCGCAAAATTATTCTTTCCAAAATTATACGCTACGTATCCAACCGTTGGCCTGGCATCTTCTCGGCGCAGGTCAGGAGACCTCTGCCGAACATGGTGAAAATTATTCAATTTTGTAAAGGTTCCGCTTGGATAGAATCCATACGTAAGTGAGGATCATAACTGTTCCAATAAGCAGAACTAAAAGAAATATGTTTTGAATAAAAGAAAATATCAGCCCAAGAACAATCCAGAGCAGTCCTGCAAGTTGACCTAATAATGGCGGTATTGGCATAACACCACGTGGAAGATATGGTGCTTTTGGCAGGCCGCAAACCAAATAGATTAAGAAGGGTGGATGCACAAAGCCCATTTCTGACAGACCGATTTTGTTTGCATCTTTTACTCTCCTATAGCCAAGTATCCAAATTAATAGTCCTAGACCAATCCATTCTATACTCCACGTGTACATGACTGTCCTCTCCTTCATCTCCTCTCCGCTCGGCGTGGGTCTGCGACCCCCCCGAGAGCCGACCGCAGGTCTGGGCAGCTTTATGCCCAACTTAAGGTTCTTGAAGTTCATATGTCCAGACCCTCTCAGGCCATGCGTCAGCTGAGAAAGTTATCAGCTGATCATCAGCTATGAATCAAATAGTTCACAGGATATTTTCATCCACTCCAGATGAGGATTTACCAAGACCTCTTCACTTATTGTGTATACTTCTTCAGAACCACAATGAGAACAATGATGCTCATCGTAGACTAACCGATAGTCCTCGTTTGGATTTTCTTTCTCTATAAATCTGTTAAGCTCGTCAACAAATCTGTCAAGAATTTTCGGAAACAACTCTCCTTTATAATCCGGAAACAACTTTTGAAATAGAGCCAAACAGCCACCTTTTCCATATGTAGGCAGCCACTTAATCTGTTCCGAACCTTTGTCTTTAAATTTGACGAGCTCAGCGCTATGAGGAATATTTAGCTGAGTATCTCTTTTGCACTTTTTACATCGATATCTTATCGAATTGACCCAATACCGTTCAGGTATTTCTGGTAGGCAATAACTTTGCATTGTAGCCTCTGGTCTTATCTCCGCTCGGCGTGGGTCTTCGCGAAGCACCCTGTAAGGGTCGACCCCGCCGAGCATAGAAATTACTCGGTCTTATAAAGGCTTCGCCTGTACAAAACCCATGCATATACAAAAACCAACGCCGTTCCAAGGAATACAAGAAATTCTTGAAGAGTCAAGTTTTGGTTCGGCAAATAAGAATTCGTCAATCCATAAATAATCCAGAGCAATCCCGCAAGTTGACCTGTGAGTGCCGGTATCGACATGACACCCCGTGGGATATTTCGCGCTTTTGGCATACCACAAATCAGGTATACAAGGAAGGGCGGGCGCACAAAACTTCTCCCTACTGGTTCTCCATTTTTATTTATATGCCCCACCCTGATATATGAAATTACCCAAATTAACAATCCCGCGCCAACCCACAATTTGCTCCAACCATCCATGATTATCCTTATCCTCCGCTCGGCGTGGGTCTTCGCGAAGCACCCTGTAAGGGTCGACCCCACCGAGAACCAAGGTCTCTACAATTTCAGGGAAAACAAGCCGGCCTGCCTGGCGGCCGACCGGCTTGTCACTACGAAATCTCGGTCACGCTCACTTAACTTCCGTGATCTTCTCCCGAATGCAGATATCCTTCTTCTCCAGCTCCTGCAGGAACCAGGTATAGTTTTCGCCCGTGACGCATTCCTCGGGCGCGCGGATGCCTTTCAGATCGGTCTTTCCCAGGGCGACCAGTTTCGCCCCGATGGCGGCCGGGAAGCTGGTCACGCGGGCCATGCCGGAGAACTCGCTGTTGGCGGTCTCCCACATGAAGTATTCGATCTTGTGCGGCTTGTTGTTTTTTATGCCGGTGACGGTATTGTACATGACGCAGACATCGCCGTCGCCCTGCTGCGGGACGAGCAGCGGGTTGATGATGCCCAGCAGGAACTTTCTCGGCGAGAGCCTGACGCCGTCGATCTCGACCGGGGTCTCATCGAAGAGTCCGCATTCGATCAACGTCCTTACGCCCTGATAGTGCCCCGGCCAGCGGACAGTCTTTTCGGCGAAGTACTGCAGCTCGGGATGTGTATAGATGAAACTCGGCATGCCCGGAGTGACCGCGCATTCCAGTTTCTCGTCGAGCCCAAACTCGTTGAATCCAAACGACTCTTCGTCATACAGGGCCGGGACTTCGGTGTGTTTCCCGTCCTTGAGGATCAGGGTCTTGATAGTGTATTCCCGCAAAACGTGTTCCAGCGACCAGGTCGTCATGTAGTGGAGCGGGTGCCTGGCACAGCACTCGATGTTCGGGATGCCGCCGACCCGGGCGACCGCGATCTCTGCCTTATCCAGCAGGCCGACCCCGCGCCCGGTCGTGATGTTGCTCAAACCCGGAGCGAAGCCCATGCCGTCCAGGATCAGGACATCATTTTTGATCGCCTTCTCGTGCAGCTTTTCGCCGTAATCGGCAAAGTCGCGACAACCGTCCGGGACGACGAAGCCCTCGGTCTGGTAGGTGTCCGGG
>JBAVVF010000746.1:0-8835 GCA_049697155.1 Anaerolineales bacterium | reverse complement strand
TCCTGGGTGTAATCCTGTCCATCGCGGCCTGGATCGTCCTGCGCCGCATCCGCGAGACCCAGGGACGCGAGACCTACTTTGGGCGCATCAGTCTGGGCATCCTGATCCTGCTCCCGCTGATCGGCTGGTTCGTCTCGGGTGGAGAGGCACTGCGACTCGATGAGCCTTTCATGCAGGGCTTCAACTTCCGGGGCGGACTGCGTCTCTCGCCTGAATTTTCCGCCCTGCTGATCGGGCTGACCACGTACACGGCGGCATTCATCGCGGAAGTCTTCCGCGCCGGAATCCTGGCCGTGCGCAAGGGCCAGGTGGAAGCGGCGCGCGCCCTCGGGTTGAAGCAAAACCAGCTGCTGAGCCTGATCATCATTCCTCAGGCATTGCGCGTCGTCATTCCGCCGCTGATCAGCCAGTATCTCAATCTGACCAAGAACTCCAGCCTGGCTCTGATCATCGGCTACCAGGAACTTTTTGCGATCGGCAAGATCACCATCAATCAGGCCGGGCGGGCGGTCCCCGTCTTTCTGATGGTGATGGCAACCTACCTCATCATCAGTCTGTTGACTTCATGGCTGCTGAACATCTACAACAAGCGCGTCCAATTCATCGAGAGATAGAAGAATGACAGTCACTTCCGAGACCCTGGCCCCTCCCGCTGCTCCCGGCCCGCTTGAGTGGCTGCGCCGGAACCTGTTCAGCAACTGGTTCAACGCACTGCTTACCATCGTGTCGCTGGTTTTTCTCTATTTCGCCTTGGTAGGCGTCATCCGCTGGGTCTTCTTTACCGCCGACTGGACGCCGGTCACGATTTCGCCGCTTTTGTTTCTGGTAGGCCAATACCCGCGTGACCAGCTCTGGCGCCCCGCCTTAAGCATGTTGATGTGCGTTTTTCTGCTCGGGATAAGCTGGGCAATTTGGGAACGCTACGTCAAGGCCTTCGCGATTTTTCTGGGTGCCCTGCTCGGGATCCTGGCGTTGATTCCCCTCGAAACCCCCACCATTACCATAGGTGTGCGGGCCGTTTTCCTGGCCTGCCCTTTCCTGATCTACGCCGGCTTTTGGGCTGGACACCAGTTCGACGTTAAGGGCCGGCATGCAGCCACGCTCTGGCTGGTTGCGTCCATTTTGATCACGCTGATACTTTTACCCGGCATCCGCGGTATTCCGGGGCTGCCCGCCGTCCCAACCACGGCCTGGGGCGGCTTGCTGGTTACGCTCCTGCTGGCCGTCGGAGGGATCGCTCTCTCCTTCCCCATCGGCGTATTGCTTGCGCTTGGACGGCGCTCCTCGCTGCCGGTCGTCAAACTTTTCTCCATCCTGTTCATCGAGGTGATCCGCGGCGTGCCGCTCGTGACCATTCTCTTCATGTTCTCGGTCATTCTGGCGCTGTTCCTGCCCGCCGAGTCGCGCATCGATCGCCTCCTGCGCGCCCTCATGGCCATGGTTGTATTTAGCGCGGCCTACACCGCCGAGAACGTGCGCGGCGGGCTGCAGGCCATCCCGGAAGGCCAGGTGGAGGCGGCCAAAGCCCTGGGGCTGGGCAACTTCCACATCACATTCTTCATTGTCCTGCCGCAGGCGTTGCGGCTGGTCATCCCGAACATTGTGGGACAGTTCATTTCATTGTTCAAAGACACCACCCTGGTCGTCATTGTGGGCATCAACGACCTGCTCGGGATCGGCAACGCGGTCGTGAACTTGCGCCCTGAATTTGTCCGCCTGCAGATGGAAGTGTATCTATTCATTGCAGTCATCTTTTGGATTTTCAGTTACTTCATGTCCTATGCCAGCCTCGAGCTGGAAAAAGCGCTGGGCGTGGGTGAACGCTGATTGTTTATAATTCAGACGGAAGAAGGATCAAACGCATGACAGAAGATCAACCCAAGCGTGAACCAATCATCGCCTGTAACGAAGTGCACAAGTGGTATGGGAATTTTCACGCCCTGCGCGGCATTTCCATGGAAGTCTATCCCCGCGAAGTGATCGTGATCTTCGGACCCTCCGGTTCGGGAAAATCTACGTTCATCCGCACGCTCAACCGCCTGGAGGAGCACCAGCGCGGCACGATCGTTGTGGATGGGATTGAATTGGGCCACGACGTGCGCAACGTCGAAGCGGTTCGCATGGAAACCGGCATGGTGTTCCAGCAATTCAATCTGTTCCCTCATTTGACGGTGATGCAAAACATTACGCTGGCGCCCATCTGGGTTCGGAAATGGCCGAAGGACAAGGCGGAAAAGATTGCTGTGGAACTCCTGGAACGGGTCGGCATTCCCGAACAGGCAGATAAGTTCCCCGGTCAGCTCTCCGGCGGGCAGCAGCAGCGTGTTGCCATCGCACGCGCTCTGGCCATGCAGCCGCGCATCATGCTCTTCGACGAGCCCACCTCCGCCCTCGACCCCGAAATGATCAAGGAAGTCCTGGACGTGATGGTCGGGCTTGCCAAAAGCGGCATGACCATCGTCGCGGTGACCCACGAAATGGGCTTTGCGCGAGCCGTGGCCGACCGCATGATCTTCTTCGACAAAGGCGAGATCGTCGAGCAGGGCACGCCCCAGCAGATCTTCAGCGACCCGCAGAACGACCGGACGAAACTATTCCTTTCCCAGATCCTGCAGCATTAATCCATGCAATGTAATAGTCTGTGGAGCGCATTTAACGATAATACGACATAAATGTCGTTCTACTTGAGTAACCTTAATATGCACGAACGTGAGATCCTGATCATTGGCGGTGGACCTTCGGGACTGTCCACCGCCCTTCATATCGCCAGAGACTTCCCGCAACTTACTCCCAGCATCCTGATCCTCGAAAAAGCACGTCACCCGCGCCCCAAGCTTTGCGCGGGCGGACTCGTCGTCGACGCGGAGGTCATCCTTCAGCGTCTCGGGCTGGACGTGGGCGAGGTGCCGCACGTGGATGCAGACCGCCTGCATTTTGATTTCGAAGCAAAGGGATTGAACTTGCGTGTGCCGGGGCGGCATGCGTTGCGCATCATCCGCCGGGATGAGTTCGATCAGTGGCTGGCGAAGAAAGCAGAGAGCAGGGGAATAGAGATTCAAGAACAGATCACTGTCAAGAACATCATTCCAGATGAAGAGGGTGTTACGGTCGAAACAGATCATGGTGATTTCCAGGCCCGGGTCGTCGTCGGCGCGGACGGCTCGAACGGCATCACCCGGCGCTGTCTCTTCCCCAATGCTTCGGTGAACACCGCCAGGGTGCTGGAGGTGATTACCCCTCAGCACCATGTTGTTGCGAAGCAATCTCCTCGCAACGACATACATCGAGAGGGGTCCGCGTACTTCGACTTCTTCCCCATCCCCTCGAACATCGCGGGCTACGTTTGGGATTTTCCCACGCAGGTCAACGGGGAAGCGATGCGCTGCTGGGGAATCTATGACACGAATCTTCTTGCAGGCGAGAAGCGACCCCAACTTAAGGAACCGCTCGCCAGGGAGATGTCCCGCCTGGGCTTCGATCTAAGCCGTTATGAGATCCAGGGATATCCCATCCGATGGTTTTCTCCTGAGAATCAAATGTCCGTGCCGCGTGTGCTGCTGGTGGGAGATGCCGCGGGTGCGGATCCCTTCCTGGGCGAGGGCATCAGCATCGCGCTGGGCTACGGTGCGCTGGCGGCGCGCGAAATCGGCCAGGCCTTCCGACGCAATGACTTTTCATTTCGCGGCTATCAACAACGGGTATTGACCAGCGCCCTGGGACGGGCCTTGATCGCCCGCTGGCTCATCGCGCAGTTCATCTATCTATTCAAATGGAAGTGGTTCCAGATCCTGGTCTGGTGGATATTGAAACCCATGGTCTTCCTGTTCGCCTGGTTATTCGTGTTGAACTGGGGGAAACGGATGTAGGGGCATATCCTCGCGCTGAGCGGAGCGCCAGCGAAGTCGAAGCGCCGTGCCCCTACGATTTGATGCTTTTCAAAAACCCGGGGGTATTCAATTCGCGTTCGAGCAGGTACGTGAAATAACCCTGCATGAGACTCTCCGCTTCACTCTGGACCTCAGGGCTGGGGCGGGCCCGGGAGGCATCCGCGTAGTTCGAGCGCTGGAAATGTCGCAGGTATTTGAGGGTCTCCAGCGAGAGCGGCTGGACATTTCGCAGTCCCTGCCCGCAGCGTGGGCAGATGACACCGCCCGCGCTGAACGAGAAGAACTGGTCCTCGGCCAGGATCTCGCGCCTGCAATTGGCACATTCGAAGAGCTGCGGGCGGAATCCCAGATGATCGAGCAGGCGCATCTCGTAGTAGCGGATGACCAGCCACGGGTCAGACCTGGCGGCGAGACGCGCCAGGGTATCCGTCAGCAAACGGAAGATGGCCGAGTTCTCGGTCTCGTCCTGGTAGGTGAAGCGGTCCAGCAGCTCGAGCACGTAGGAGGCCTGGCTGGTCAGGATCAAATCCTCACGCAGGGGCTGGTAGGCCTCCACCGTGTCGGCCTGCGTCAGGATCAGCATGTCGCGTCCCTTGGCAAGCTGCAGTTTGGCATACGTGAAGGGTTCGATGTGCCCTGCTTTGCGGGAGGCGATCTTGCGGGCACCTTTGGCCAGGGCGCGCGTCTTACCAAGCTGGCGCGTGTAGAGGGTCAGCAGGCGGTCCGCTTCACCGTAATCGCTGTGACGCAGGACGACTGCATCCACTCGGAAGGAACGGAATTTGGTTTCAGGCATGGGGGAAGTATACAGGTATCAGGTAGACAAGTAAACATGTTTACCTGTTTACCTGTTTACCCAACTGTTCTGGTGTGAATGCTTCCGGCAGGAGTTCCTTGACCGTCGTTTGCTTGACAAGGTTGCCATTTTCATCGGCCAGAAGAACAATTGTATGCAAGCCAAACTCCGCCATGACCTGGCGGCAGCCGCCACAGGGTGAGCCACCGTTGTTTGTCACGATGCTGATGACTTCGAAATCCTTCTCGCCTTCGGAGACTGCCTTGAAGATCGCGACGCGTTCGGCGCACATGGTCTGCGGGTAAGCGGCATTCTCCACGTTGACGCCGGTAAAGATGCGTCCGCTCTTCGTGCGCAGGGCGGCGCCGACCGGATAGTTGGAATAGGGAGCATAGGCGCGCTGCCGGGCAACGTTGGCCAGATCGATGAGGGCTTGCTTTTCATGTTTGGTGAGGGTCATATTTTCCTTCTCACCACGGAGACACCGAGACACGGATTTTAACGATTTGCCCCTCTCCGTGTCTTCGTGACTCAGTGGTTTGATTTCCTGTTCTTTCTTTCCACCTTTCGGATCGCGCGGGCGGGAATCCCCACCACCAGCGTATCCTCAGGTACGTTCTTCGTCACTACCGCGCCGGCGCCTGTGCGGGCGCCATCCCCAAGTGTCAGCGGGGCGACCAGCATGGTGTCCGATCCGATGAACACGTCTTCACCGATCTCGGTGTGATTCTTCCTCTCGCCATCGTAGTTGCAGGTGATCGTCCCGGCCCCGATGTTTGTGTTGGCGCCGATCGTTGCGTTCCCGATGTAGGAGAAGTGCCCCATCTTTACGCCTTCGTGCAGCGTCGAATCCTTCACTTCGCCGAAATTGCCCATATGAACGTGACTCTTGAGGTGCGCGCCAGTCCGCAAACGCGCAAAGGGACCCATATCCACGTCGTCTTCCAGCACTGCGCCTTCCAGCACGGAGGCAAGGACTTTACACCGCTTCCCGATTCTCGAATCTCGAATAATTGTGTTGGGACCAATCAGGTTGGCTTCTCCAATCTCGGTGTTCCCATGAAGATAGGTATTCGGCAGGATGGTCGTATCCCTGCCAATCTTCACCCCCACTTCAATATACGTCGCGGCAGGGTCCATCAGGCTGACGCCGTTCAACATGTGCTCGCGATTGATCCGCGTCCGCAGGGCCGCCTCGGCTTCGCTCAGGTGCACCCGCGTGTTGATGCCGATGGTCTCGATAAAATCATCGTGCACCACGGCCTGCACCGGCAGGTTCTCCTTCACAGCCAACTCGACCACATCCGTCAAATAATATTCACCTTTTTTGGGATTCTTTTCGATGCGCTGCAGTGCCCCCCACAGCCAGTCCGCCTGGAAGCAGTACGCGCCGACGTTCAACTCCATGATCTGACGCTGCTCGGGCGTGGCCACATATTCCTCGACGATGGCTGCCACCGTCCCGTCGGCGCTGCGCACGATCCGCCCGAAGCCGCGCGGGTCCTCGGCAACGACCGTCAGCAGGCTGAACGGCCCGGGGTTGAGGTGCTGGGCCTCCACGAGCCGCTGGAACGTTTCGCCGCGCAGCAAAGGCATATCCGCGTAGGTCACGATGACATAATCGGTCCGGCCTTTCAACAGCGATTCGGCCTGCATGGCCGCGTGTCCCGTCCCAAGCTGAGGCTCCTGCCGCACACATTCCGCCGCAGCCCCCAGATACTCTGTCACTTTCTCCGCCCCATGACCGACGATCACCACAGGCTTTTCGGTTGTGACCGACCTCAAGGCTTCCAGCACGTGCCACAGCATGGGCTTGCCGCACAGCGGATGCAGAACCTTCGGCAGATCAGATTTCATACGCGTGCCCTGCCCCGCGGCAAGGAGAACGGCCGTTGTCTTCATGGTTACTACCTCAAATAAAAATAGGATTTGCTGGCGGGGCTTCTAGTTGCGCCACAAATCCTATTCTCACTGTACCGCGTAAGCGGTAGAAAATAAGCCCCGCCTTAGCGGGATCGTTCAGGCTGGGGCGCCTGGATTCGAACCAAGATCCACAGCTCCAAAGGCTGGTGTGCTGCCCTTGCACCACGCCCCAGTGCGTGGCACATTGTATCACAGCGGCTGGGGATGGACAATGTTACTTCTTTTTAAGCGGCCCGGTTGACTTCAGCGGTCCTGTCAGCTTGACGGGGATCGTTTTACCGGGCGTCAGACCCAGTTTACGCGCTTCCTCGAACGAGATGACGTCCGGGCTGGTCGGAATATTGCTGGTCTTCTCCACGGCGTCATTCCAGAACGCGTCCAGGTCCTTGACCTTGGATTTCTTGTCGGCGGAGGCGAACAGGGCATCGACATCCACGTCCGGTTCAGGTTCCTCCGGCACAGAGGCCGGCGCTTCCGGTTCGGGGGCGGCCGCTTCGACCGGCGCGGAGGCCGGCGTCACTCCCAGGGACTGCAAGAGATTATCGAGATCGCCGCGCAGGAAGAGCATGCCCTCCACCGTTTTGAGAATGTTTTCCGAGGTGGCAACGTTCTTGCCGGCCAGCAGGAGAGCATGCGCAGCATTCACCGGGATGAGGACCAGATCGTGGTCCCCGCCGCGGAAGACATGATAATTATCCAGGTGCTCCTGATGGATATAGTGCGAGACTTTCAGCCCCGCGCTATAGATGGCCATCAAGGCGGAGAGCAGCGAGACTTCCATACTGCGGTCATACAGATCGCCGGCCCGGGCCAGGATGCGGCCGCGGTCGCTGATCAGGAAAATCGCGTCGGCTTCGATCTTCTTGCGGAAACCAACCAGCAGTTCTGAAAGTGACTCGCGCCGGTCCTCGACCTCCACGCTTAATTCGGGCGGGAAAATGGTGGGCACCAGGCCGAGGCTGCGCTCGACGGCATCCAGAAAATCCGCCAGGGGGATGGGTTTATCGAAGATGGCCACCGCCCCGGAGGCGATCATTTCCTTGCGGGCCTTGCGCTCCGTCATCCCGGAGATAAAGATCACCTTCAAATCGGGGTTGCGGGCACGGATCTTGCCCATCAATTCGACGCCGGAGATGCCGGGCAAAAGGTAATCGGCCACCAGCAGATCGATCTTGCGGCGCGAAGCCTCCAGGAGGGCCTCCTCGCCGGAAGGCGCCTCGATGATATCGAGCTGGTGAGTGAGGGTTTGGAGGGTTGCGTGAAGCAGTCGAACGATATCACGCTGGTCATCGACGAGGAGTATGGAGGGCGTGGACATAGGATATCACTCTCGCAGGGTTACTGCGCCAGATGGCAGGCAACCCAGTGATCCGGGCTGACTTCGATAAAAGCCGGCTCGACTTGCGAACATATTTCGATCGCCACCGGGCAGCGCGGATGAAACCGGCAGCCCTTTGGCGGATTCAACGGGCTGGGGACGTCGCCCTTCAGAATCGTACGCTGGCGCTTCAGGCGCGGGTTCGGAACCGGGATGGCAGACATCAGAGCCTGGGTGTAGGGATGCAGGGGATTGCGGAACAGTTCCTCGCGGGAGGTAAGCTCCACCATCTTGCCGAGGTACATCACTGCCACACGGTCCGAGACGTGCTCCACCACCGAAAGGTTGTGGGCAACGAACAGATAAGTCAGCCCAAATTCAGTCTGCAAATCCTTCAGGATGTTCAGGACCTGGGATTGAATGGAGACATCCAGCGCTGAAACCGGCTCATCGCAGATAATGAAGCGGGGGCGCAGCGCCAGGGCACGCGCAATACCGATGCGCTGGCGCTGCCCGCCGGAAAATTCATGCGGATAGCGGCGCGAATGATAACTCTCGAGCCCAACCTTGCTGAGAGTCTCCAGCATGATATCCACGCGTTCCTTCGGCGTACCGATCCGGTGGATGTGCAAACCTTCCATAATCGATTCGCCGATCGGCACGCGCGGGTCGAGCGAGGCATAGGGATCCTGGAAGATAATCTGCATGTCGCGGCGGGCTACCTTCATTTCACGCGGCTTCATGGAAAAAACATCCCGGCCCTCGAACCTCACCGCGCCGCCTGTCGGCTCGATCAGGCGCAGCATGGTCCGCCCGACGGTCGTCTTGCCGCAGCCGGATTCGCCCACCAATCCCAGCGTCTCGCCCTTACGGACAAAGAAGCTGACATCATCCACAGCCTTGACATAGTT
>JBAVVF010000745.1:0-1795 GCA_049697155.1 Anaerolineales bacterium | reverse complement strand
GCGCCAGCCCGATGCCCAGCCCAGCAACGATGGCTACACGCTCCAGGTGGTAGCGTTCCATACTGCGGGTATCGTCCATGGGAGCTGCATAACTCAAGCGGCGCGCAAAATCGGACAGGTCCCACCCGAGCAGTCCGCCCAACGCTCCAAATAGCATCCAGACCATGGGAAACCCGTGCCAGACGCCATAGGCCGCGGCCGCGATTACAGCAATCAAAGCAATCGACGAAAACCAGTACCACTTCCGGAAGTGGGCAATCAGCCAGAGCCCTGCCAGCAGCAAAAACCAGCGCGGATAATCAGTGGCTCCGGCCTGCGAATACCCCATCGCAAGCGAGGCTGTCCCCAGAAGAATACTCAGGATCAATGCAATGATCGTCATAGGGTTATTGTAAGCCACACACCTGGCCCGGGGTAGATGCCGGGGAGTGCACAGAGACAATTGAGTTTTCAACACCCTTTCTCAAGTACTCTGTGATCTCTGTGGCGAGCGTTTATCTCCCAATTGCACGCAGCCAGGCAGGCGAACGGCCCAATTTTCTCTTCACCAACTGATCAAAGGGTTCCTGCACATCCCAATCCAGCACGTGAATGCCGGCGCGCTCCAGCCGCTGGATGAGCAATAGACGTTCCATGCGAACTACGCGTCCCGCCAGATCCACGGTTGCATTCGACGGTAAATGCGACAGCTCGAACTTGACCGGATTCGGACTCACGACCAGCACATCATACCCCTGGGCCCGCAGCTGGACGAGAGGCTTTTGATCATCTTCGGTCAGCGGCGAGATAAAAATGATCTGCGACTCGGGCGGGAACAGGCGCGTCGGGATGTGCTCCAGATCGGAGAACACCTGGCTGTCCCCAACCTTCGCGTTGGCCAGCGCGTGCAGGATCCGCTCACGCTGCATCTTGCCATACCCGGTGAGCGTCCATCCCAGGTAGGAAGCATACAGCAGAAGACCAACACGGTTTCCCTGACTGAGCAGCGCGTCCGCCAGCGAGGCCGCAGCCTGCACGGAAAACTCAAACAAAGACTGACCGCGGGCAAATTCGTTTGTGCGCAGGCGCCCGTCGAGGACGATGCCCACATCGGCCACACGTTCCTGCTGGTATTCATTGGCATATAACGTATCGCTGTAGCGTGCGCTGGCGCGCCAGTTGATCGAATGCGGCGGATCGCCCGGCTGGTACTCACGCACGCCGAAGAACTCGGTGCCGGAACCGCCGGCCCGGGCGGGAATCGTCCCGGCGTAGACCCGCGTCCGGCGCGGCCGGATCGTAACCTGGCGGACGCGGGTCACCGGCGGCAGGACGAACAGCCGTCCCTTCGCCTCGACATGGACCTTTGAGCTGCTGACCGCCAGATGATCGCTGACCTGCACCTCGAGCGGCTCGAACACATATCCGCCGCGCGGCCCGGCAACCGTGTACGCGAAGGCGTAGGAACCGCCCTTCGCAAGCCTCACCATGTGCCGGCTGAATCCGGACCGGACGGCCAATCCGGGCGGCACAGGGTCATCGAGCAGGACCTCCTCGAGGCCGGAACCGCGATTCGTCACGGTGACCCTCACCTCCACATCCTGGTGTGGCGAGGTCCGTTCGACGCTCAAGGTACGCCGCGCCTCGAGTTTCAGATCTTCGGGAGCCTGCAAATAGCCGACGAGCAGATACACGACCAGCGGCAGGGCCAGCGCGAGGAACTGCCCCTGCACAGTGATGATGCCTGTCAGGAGAAGTGCGTAGGCCAAAAGTCCAAGGAGGAGGGAACGGGACATATCCGGTCAGGGGTTAGGGT
>JBAVVF010000744.1:0-5224 GCA_049697155.1 Anaerolineales bacterium | reverse complement strand
TTGGATAACCATCCCAGTGTTTCGAGCTCGGCAAAGGCTTTCCACATGCCCACCAGGCCGGTCCCGCCCCCGGTCGGATAGATGATCACGTCGGGCAGTTCCCAGTCGAAGGTTTCGGCCAACTCGTAGCCCATGATCTTCTTACCCTCGGTCCGGTAGGGCTCCTTGAAGGTGGAGAGGTCGAACCAGCCTTCGGCGCGGGCCTTTTCACCGGCCATTCCGGCTGCATCGCTGATGATTCCGTCCACCAGGATGACTTCGGCGCCGGTCATCTGGCTTTCCTCGATGTTGGCGTGGGGGGTGTCCCTCGGCATGTAGATCAGAGCCTTGATTCCGGCTCGGGCCGCGTAGGCCGCCATGGCTCCGCCCGCGTTGCCGGCGGTGGGAATGATTACTTTTTTAATTCCCAATTCGCGGGCTTTGGAAACTGCTGCAGCCAGCCCGCGGGCTTTGAACGAACCGGTCGGGTTGCTGCTTTCATCCTTTACAAAGAGGTTGGAAAGTCCCAGCTCTTTGTTGAGATGAGGCATGGACAATAAAGCGGTATCGCCTTCGCCTAGAAAGATCTGGTTTTCCTCGAGTAAAACAGGGAGTAGTTCATGCCAGCGCCACATGCCTTTCCTGCGGCGGGTGATTTCGTCACGGTCGACTGCCTGACGGGCCCTCTTCAAATCATAAAGCGCCAGAAGAGGCGACTGGCAGGTGGGGCAGAAGGTATGGATCTCATTATGAGAAAATTGTTGGCCGCAACCTGAACATTCCAGGTGAGTAAGATAGGATTGAATCATTGGCTTCCCAAAGGATGGCGTAACAGGAAGGGGTTTTCCGGCATATCTTTCCGTGCCTTTTGCGTTTTTCATGATTGTCCTAAGGCATCGGAACGAACGCTTCAACCCGTGCCCACAGCTCGCGGATGTTAATCGGCTTGGACATGTAGACGTCACAGCCGGCATCCAGGGCCTTTTCCGCGTCTCCTTTGAGGGCATTGGCCGTGATCGCAATGATCGGTACCGAGGCCAAGGCCCGCTTCTGGCTGGCGCGCAGCCGGCGGGCTACTTCATAGCCATCGATATCCGGCAGGTTGATGTCCAGCAGAATGAGATCGACATCTTCATTCTCAGCCGTTGCCACGCCCTCCAGGCCGTTTTTGGCTTTCAGGAGCTTGTACCCGCGAGCTTCCAGCGCACGCTGGACCAGCATCATGTTATCGGGATTATCTTCAACATAAAGAACATTATTCGCCATCTTACTCTCCTTGTTCGACATTTTTCTCTTCAATCACCTGTACTACCTGATCAACAAACCTGCGAGGAGGCAAGGACCCTTTCTGGTAGACGGCTTCGATGTGTCCATTCAAACGCTTGCGTTCTTCGGGCGTGATGTCTTTCGCGCTCACGACCACGACCGGAATGTTTTTCGTGCGCGGGTCAAGCTTAAGTTCTTCCACCAGCCCGAACCCATCGATGCCCGGCATGGTCAGATCTGAGACGATCAGATCGGGCAGCTTCTGGCGCGCCATGGCCAGACCTTCCCAGCCGTCCTTGGCATGATAGACGCGATAGGCTTTGCGGCCCTCCAGCAGGCGGCGGATCAGCAGCGCATCATCGGCGTTGTCATCCACAAGCAGCACGGTGGTGGTCTTTTCATCAAGGTTTTCAAGCGCAGCCTGCAAACCCTCGCGCGGGGCGGGTGTTTGATCCTTGCTGATGTGAACGTCCACGGCAAATTGATCGCCGAGGATGTGCTTTTCGACGGGGAAAGTGTGACCCGTGCAATTGATCACGACCTTTTCCTCCGGGTGAATGACCCCGCTGCGGACCAGCTTTTCGAATCCCGCGAAGGCGACGGCGGTGGCCGGCTCGACGGCCATCCCCTCGCTTTTGGCGAGGGCCTGCATGGCTGCGAAGGCTTCGGCATCCGTCACCGCTTCCATTGCGCCGCCGTGCTGCTGGGTAAGCTTCCAAAGATACGTGTACATCTTGCCCGGGTCGCCCGTCGAGAGGATGATGATGCTCGTTTGCGGGACAATGGCTTCAGCCACATCCTTGCCGGCTTTGAAGGCTTGCACCATTGGCGAACAGCCTTCCGCCTGAATGACGGCCAGCTTGGGGATTCTGTCGATCAGGCCCATATTGCACAATTCCTTGAAGCCCTGATAGACGCCCAGCGGCCCCAGGCCTCCGCTGACGGCCTGAATGTACCAGTCCGGGGAGTGCCAGCCGAGCTGTTCGATGATCTCGTAGGCAATCGTCTTCATCGATTCGCGGGCCGGGACGGAGGTGGCGCCTCGATCGAGCAGCAGGTTGCGGCGCTCGGCGAACTGGGAGGCGATCAGTTTCGTCTGGTCGTAGTTGCCGCTGACTCGGATGACCTCCGCGCCGAATAGCGCCGCCTCGCGCAGTTTTTCCTGCGGGACCAGGCTGGTCATGAAGACCCAGAGCTTGATCCCGGCTCGGGCGCAGGCGGCCGCGTAGGCCACCGCGGCGTTGCCGGTCGAGGCGATGACCGCTTCGCGGATGCCGTTTTCCAGCATGGCCGCGACCGCGCCCGCTGCTTGACGATCCTTGAACGAGCTGGTGGGTCCGTAGCGTTCATCCTTGATGTAAACAGAATGAAGCCCGAGGGCAGGTGCGAAACGCTGCGACAGCCAGAGCGGAGTCCCGCCGGCGGGATAAAGATCCGCGGATTCCGGGTTGTTCAGCGGGAGGACATCCTGATAGCGCCACATATTTGAAGGGCGGTTGGGAAGTCCGCGCAGGATCTCACGCTTGAAGGCCTCGTAATCGTAGCGGGCCTCCAGCCATTGCGAACCGCACTCCTTGCAGACTGCAGGGACGAAGGGTACGTAGGGCTGCTGGTTGCCGCAGAGATTACATTCAAGGTGTTTCGGCGTTGCCATTTACTTTACCTGCTTTTCCACGGTTTCAGTAATCCGGGCTTCGACCGGAAGCTCGACAAGGAACGTCGAACCATCTCCCGGTATGCCGGTGCTTTCCGCCCACAAACGGCCGCCATGCATCTCAACCAGGCGGCGGCTGATCGGCAGGCCCAGGCCTGTGCCGCCAGCTTTGCGGGTGGACGAAGCGTCCACTTGCGTGAACTCCTGGAAGATCGGCTCCAGTTTGTCGGGCGGGATGCCAATGCCTGTATCTTTGACACTGATCAGGATTCGTGCGCCCGAAATCGGGGATACCTTGAGCGCTATCTTACCAGTTTCTGTGAATTTGATGGCATTGTTTACAAGATTGATCATCACCTGGCGCAGACGCGTCCGGTCTGCATAGATTTGCACGTTCTGGTCGGAATCCGGCTCGATAAAGAGTGCCAGGTTCTTTTCGCTGGCTAGGGTCGAGGTGATGCTTGTCACTTCCTCCAGCACTTCGCAGGCTGTGAAGTTTTCAGGACTCAGGTTCATGCGCCCGGCTTCGATCTTGGCCATATCAAGCACGTCGTTGATCAGGTG
This sequence comes from Anaerolineales bacterium, assembly GCA_049697155.1. Taxonomy (GTDB): domain Bacteria; phylum Chloroflexota; class Anaerolineae; order Anaerolineales; family Villigracilaceae; genus Defluviilinea. Next base: position 1,761 of record JBAVVF010000744.1, on the reverse strand, counting down.
CAGGAGATGCTGGCCGTTCTTCTGGATGAGGCGCAGGTCGTTGTTCATATTTTCGGTCAGCGGGCCGTCCAGCTCCTCGAGGATCACATCTGCAAAGCCGAGGATGGAGTTCAGCGGTGTGCGCAGCTCGTGAGACATGTTGGCGAGGAAGGAGTTCTTGAGTTTGTCGAGCTCGCGCAGTTGCGCGACCGTCTTCTTCTGTTCCACATACAGGCGTGCATTTTGCAGGGCGACCGCCACCTGGGAGGCCAGGGTGGTGTAAATATTGACGTCCTCAGGCGTGAAGTAGTTGGACTGTTCGGATTGAACGTCGAACACGCCCAGGGCCAGGTCACCTACGACGAGCGGCAATGCCATTTCAGAACGTGTGTCGGGCAGGAGGCGATTGGATAAGAAGGCCGATTCCCGGTCATGATAGACATCGTTGGCAACCACCGATCCCCGGTTGCGGTATGCTTTCGCAACCAGAGAAAGCGCATGGTTCACCGGAATGCTCCACCCATCGGCCTGCATTTGCTTTCCAATCTCTCCCGCGCCGGCACTCAGAACCAGTTCCTGGCTATCCGGATCGACCAGATAGATATGAGCATGATAAAGAGCAAAGCGTTCCCTGGTGAGGTTCACCACGGAGTGCAGGAGTTCATCCGGGTCGAGCACTGTGGAGGCAGTGGTACTCACGGCGGCTACGGTCTCGAGTTCGGAGGCACGGCGCCTGACCTCACCCAGGGCTGACTGGGTTTGTTCAAAGAGGCGGGCACTTTCCAATGCCAGTGCGACCTGCTCCGAGACCTGCTGCAGGAAGGCTTCGTCGTCAGGGGAGATGGGACGCAGCGGATCATCAGCGATGGACAACGATCCAATGACTTCGCCACCAGGCACAGTCAGTGGGACACTGGCGAAGAGTTCTTCTGCCAGCCCGGTATCCTGGACGGGCCGCAGCCCTGCCTGGTCGAACATGAAGCTGGCGGGAAGATCGGCTGTCTGCCGGTAGGTTTGCCAGCCTTCGTGGCTCATGGCGCGGTACAGGCGATTGATTTCTTCGAGCCGTTCGGACATTTCCTCGCGCAGGCGGGTACTCTCGATGGCGACGGCGATCTGTCCGCACAAGCCTTCGAGAAGCAGCTGGTCATCTGCGTCCAGGGCACCGGTCACACTGCTCTGAACATCGAGCACACCCAGGACGGTATCTCCCAGCTTGATCGGCACGGCGATCTCACCTTTTGTGTCCGGCAGGAGGGGGTTGGGATGCCAGTCGGGGTCGTTTTCCAGGGTAGCGCGTAAAACTGTTTGTCCAGTGGCAGCCGCGGTACCGATCAAACCTTCGCCCATGGGCAGACGATGTCCATCCGCCAGCATTTGGGCGCCGACCTTGCCGTAACCATTGACCAGTACCACGGCTTCCAGAACGTTATCGTAACGGAGAATCTGCGTGTGATAATAGTCAAACTGTTCTTTCACCTGGGCGACCACCCGCTCATACAATTCCTGCAGGCTGGCGGCGGCCGCAATGGATTGGGAGACCCGGGTGGAGAGTTGTACCTGAAGACCTCGGCGTTCCAATGCGGTTTGGATCTCCTGTTGCAGTTGTTTGCGCTCGGTGATGTCCTGATTGACACCGTGCAGCTTGATGGTTTTACCCTGGGCATCCTTTTCGACTCGGAACCAGACTGTCACCCAGCGCGGCTTGCCGTCAGCATGCATGATGCGGGCTTCCGTTTGAATCTGGAAGTTGGGATCTGCAGATTCGAGGGCCTGCTGAAT
>JBAVVF010000743.1:0-12352 GCA_049697155.1 Anaerolineales bacterium | reverse complement strand
GTGAATCGCTGAATTGGATTCCGGCAGCTGTCAGCGCCTCCTGCCAGCCGCGTCGGCGCTCACTGGCCGCCCACCAGGTTAAAGGCCCCGCAATCAGACCGATCCTGCGATAGCCTCGCTCCAGGAGGTGCTCCGTTGCCAGATAGGCCCCATTACTGTTGTCGATTTCCACGACATTGAGATCGCCCCTGGGCCGGGTACTAAGAAAAATCACCGGGATTGAAAGCTGTGGAATGACTTTTCGGAACCAGGATCGATTATTGCCGATTTCGGGCACGGCCCAGATAATCCCCTCCACCTGGCGGGAAATCAGGCTATTCACGATTTGTCCGATGTTTTCGCTTTCAGGTTGATGCAGGAGGTTCAAGAGAATCGACAACCCCGCCTGATTGGCACCTTGCTCGACCCCAACCAGAATATGCGAGGGTCCATAATATTCCAAGCCAGATGTCACGACCCCCAGTGTATGACTTCGCCGCTGACTTAAACTGCGGGCAATTGCATTAGGCTGATAACCTAAGCGTTTGATAATCTCCTGGACATGCTGGCGTGTTTCAGGTGTGATTTCTTCTCGATTATTAATAACCCGCGAGACAGTTTGAGATGAAACCCCCGCTTCTCTGGCAACCTGTGAGATCGTAACCGATTTGGTTCTGTTCTTCATGTTATCGCTCACGTTATCGATAACATAATAGCAGATTATATATCTAAAGTCAATATCGAAAATCCGTGTGCGTTGCAGCGGGTTTCGGAACGGTTTCAGGCGCAAATATTGGGCATTTTTTGCATAATGTAGCGATTCCAAGGAGGTATTGGCCTATCTAACGACCCAATTGCTGGCAGAGGAGCTGATCCGGCAGCTATATCCTGGTCCCTGACTATTGACTCGCAAATACTTTTTTGCTATCATGTTACCGATAACGTGAACGATAACGAGGTGGCTGATCTATGCAAACGCACATTCATAGACGCCCGACGATTGGGGTTTTGGCGGGTTGGCAGATTTATGAAGCGAATGTGCATGCTTTCCTCAATCTTACATTACAGGGAATCCATTCCTCTGCACAAAAGCATGGCTGTAATCTCTTATTAGCTTGTGGACTTGGACACGAAGCCGGTGAAGTACGCCTGCGTCCGGCCTGGCCAGTGTTTTCACTTGAGAGCGATTTTGTTCCGGTCGGCTCCTGGAATACCGATGGCCTGATTGTCATCAATCCACTTATTACCCTGGAAAGGTCTCGCTATATCCAGAGGCTCATTTCGGATGGGCACCCTGTCGTGTTCATTGGTACGGGCGAACAAGGCAATGCAGTTGTGCCTGATAATGAATTAGGTGTTCATCTGGCAATGCAGCACTTTGTCGAACATGGCCATCGCCGTATTGCTTTTATTGCGGGGCATCAGGAAGAGAAAGACGCAGATAGCTTTTGCCGCCTCCGGGCTTATAGAGAAGCAGTTCAGAAATATCATCTGGAAAATGATCAGGATCTCATAGCCTATGGGTTGCATGATTTTAATGGCGGCCGACATGCGATGAAACAATTGCTTGAGGGAGGAAAATCTTTTACGGCAGTTCTGGTTAGTAATGACACGTCTGCGTTTGGGGCTATCCAGACCATCAAACAGTCAGGACTTCGTATTCCTCAAGACATCGCCGTGATCGGATTCGATGACCTGCCGGATGCCACTGGCCAGGACCCGCAACTTACTACGGTACATTACCCGATCATACAAGCGGGTCGAACAGCCTTATCGTTGGCTCTGGATCTTATTCATGGCCGGTTGGCCGGGTCTCAAGACATCCGATTGCCGATGTACCTGATTGTTCGCGAATCTTGTGGTTGTTCCGTGAATCACCACCCGGAAGGAATCCCTCTTCAGATCCAGGAAAGCAACAAAACTCCTGCGAATGCCAGGGGTGCCGCTGCCAAAAGAATTGTAGATGCTATTCAAAAAGAAATCCAATTTCTGGACCCCTCAGAAGTCCGGGAATTGTGTGTTCGCCTTGTGGATGATTTCAGCATAAGTCTGAATAACAATGAGACAGACGTATTCTTCTCTACGTTTATGGCTATCTTACATCGCCTGGAGGAGTCAGGTGATGATCCACATGTATTACACCCGGCTCTTTCAATATTGGCTGAGAGTTCTTCACGGATGGTGGATTCATGGAATGAGAGTATCCATCGCCGGGTCGAGATCGCTCTAAATCAGGCCTATATGTCTATTAGTGCAAGTATTCGGCGGCAATATAAACAATATGTCTCCAACCGAGATTACATTGCTGATCAGATGGGGCTGCTGACCTCTCACCTGTTCATGGCAGTCGACCAAAGCGAAATCTTCGCAGCGCTGGCAGAATACTTGCCGCGTCTGGGAATCAATCGGGCTTTTGTGGCTTTTTTTGAACCCGAGAGTAATAATTGGGATGCTGAAAGCATTATTTACTCAATCCCGGATTCGCCCATGGACCCGGCCCATCTTTTGAACCGTCAATTCCCATCGGCAGAATTGATTTCATCAGAGGCAGCTTATCACCTGGCCATCTTCCCTTTGATCATCGAAGGCAAGGAAGGAGGGTTTGTTGCCTTCGACTTGACTCTCCATACCCTGGGTGCAGATGAATTGGCGGATCTTGTAAACATCGTACGGCGGACGGCCGATGCTTTCCGGAGCATTCGCTTGTATAGAGAGGCTGTTGATGGCCGCCGCCTGGCAGAAGAAGCCAATCGCATGAAGAGCCGTTTTCTTTCCATGGTAAGTCACGAGCTGCGCACTCCGCTGAATCTGATTGTGGGACTGAGCGATTTGATACTGCAGGAGGAGACGATGATGGAGGCGCCAGCCCTGCCGCCTTCACGCCGCCAGGACCTGGAGCGGATCCACGAAAGTGCTGAGCATTTGGGCAGGCTGATTCGAGATGTGTTGGATTTGGCGACCAGTCAGGCAGGGCAATTACGGCTGGAACTGGAGCCGCTTGACGTGAGAGAGTCCTTGCATGGGGCAATACAAACAGGTGAAGAGTTGGTCCTTCAAAAAGGGTTGGAATGGAAAATCTCGATCGATGAGAACTTGCCACGAATTACGGCAGACGGCACCCGATTGGCACAGGTGCTGTTGAATTTGATCAGCAACGCCGTGAAATTTACGGAACGTGGTCATGTCGAACTGCGGATTGAAGCTCGTGGGGCAGATGTCCTCATTTCTATTCAGGATACAGGCTTGGGCATTCCGCCCAAAGAGCAGGATCTCATCTTTGACGAGTTTCGCCAGTCCGATCGGACCACGGCGCGGGGATATGGCGGTCTCGGCCTGGGGTTGGCGATCACGAAACGCCTGGTCGAATTGCATGGCGGACGCATCTGGGTTGAATCCGACGGGGAGATAGGCTCTGGCTCAAGGTTCTCGTTTTCCCTGCCTGCCATTCCGAGCTCGGTCTCGGCCGCAGGTGCCTCGTCGCCCGATCTGGTCAGCCGCGTTGCTCTCCTGGTGGAAAAACCCTCTGGCGAGGGTGAGCAACTGCATGAGTATCTGAGTCGGCAGGGCTATCAAATAGAAATATTTCAGGTTGATGAGACACTGGATTGGATGTCGCACCTGCGGGCCGCTGCACCGGGTGCAATCGTTCTGGGCGCGACCCTGGCAACAAAACTTGGCTGGGAGATCATCAAGGCACTTAAAGAAAACCAGACAACTCATGATATCCCTGTGGTTTTTTACTCGCTGACCGGGAACAGAGGCTCGATCCTGGAAGTTGATTATCTCGTCAAGCCAATTGGCGGCCATGAACTTGCCAGGTCCCTGGAGAGTCAGGGATTTGGCATCGACGGGCCGAGTCAGGGTAGCACGATCCTGATCGTCGATGACGAGCCCGGGATACTAGAGATGCATACCCGGATCGTGCACGAGCGGTTACCGGACTGCCGCGTTCTGCGAGCTGATAACGGTGTGAAGGCCCTGGATGTCATTCGCCAGGAACATCCAGACCTGGTCCTGCTGGATTTAATGATGCCCCAATTGGACGGTTTCGGCGTGCTCAAGGCCATGCGTGAAGGGGAAACCACCCGCGATATTCCTGTTATTGTGCTCACCGGCCAGGTTTTGACTGAAGATGATATGGCGCGTCTCAATCTGGGAGTGGCCTCTGTGCTTCAGAAGGGCATTTTCAGCGCTCAGGAAACCATGGCTCACGTGGAAGCTGTGTTCGCGCGTGTCCCCAGGCTTGGTTCACAAATGCAGCGCATTGTCCGCAAGGCAGTCGCGTACTTGAATGGACATTATTCCGAGTCCTTTTCCCGGAAGGATATAGCGCATCATATCGGTATCAGCGATCGCTATCTGACCCGCTGTTTTCGCCAGGAAATGGGCATAACACCGCTGGAGTATCTGAATCGTTATCGCATTAAGAAAGCAGCAGAACTTCTGGAATCGGGGCAAAATGTGACGGAGACCACATTCGCAGTTGGGTTTTCCAGCGTATCTTATTTCAGCCGTCTTTTCGAGAAGGGCATGGGATTGTCGCCCAGCGCGTACCGTCGCAAGTAGGATCTTCCGGCGGCAATCGATAGATCAACTTCGGGTATGCCAGGTTTTCCATGCAGTTTTTGTGGCCTCTCGTGCATTTCGTCTGCGCAAGAGGCTATTTGTATCCTTATGAGCAAGAATCGTTTCCTTCAAGGCATGTTTTATCTTTCAAGAGAGAGTAATCTGGGCATTATGAGGCTCTGTCTATCCTGGCTTTCATATTTGTGCCTATCGATAAAGGAGGTGCCTGGGAAAAAGGATCTTTGACTCTTGAACCCAAGCTTGACATTGAGCTAACCGACTGTACATAAGGAGAAACACAATGAAAAGATTTGCTATAGCATTAGGCAAGGCCCTGCCGATACTTATCATGGTGGCTCTTATCGTCTGTGCCGCGCCCACGACTTCGCTGGCTGCGAAGCCGCCCACCAGGACTCCTACACCGATAGGGGGGCCCACAGTCACTCCTGTCCCGGCCGGGAATGTCATCACCGTCTCGGGAACACCGTGGGGCGTGAGCACCTGCTACATCGGGGCCACGGAAGGCAATGTCCGTTTCAATGTTGCTGATCTGCAGGAGGCGGGGATCAACACCTATCGCGTCTATGGCGGCATGTCCCGCTGGGAGCGTCAGGACGACGACGGCGTCTATGGATCGCCGTCGATCGCCCAGATCAAGGCCGACCCGAACGTGGTCAACTGGGCCTGGTGGGACAACATCATGACAACACCTCCCGACGGCAGTGACTACCACTGGTCGGGCGAACCCGGAACCACCTGGCAGGGTAATGCCCGCACGATCTTCGCCGATCTGAAGGCGGCCGGCATCCGCCCGGTGCTGACCGTGCGCAATGTCGACAACAATATCGAACCGGCCTGGGCGGAGACCAATCTGAATCCGCCGAACACGCCGGAGGACTGGAACGAGTGGTGGGAGCACGTTTTTGCCACGGTCTACTGGCTGAACGTTCGCAATGATTACCGTGTGGATGACTATGAGATCCACAACGAGCCGAACAACCAGGGTCAGGGCTTCAATGGCACGATCGAAGATTATTACCAGTTTGTGATCTATACCAATGATGCCATCCAGCACGTCTACTCCACTTATCTTCCCGGACGTACACCCCGCGTTTACGCTCCCGTTTCCAACAGTACGTCCTGGCCTCGCGATGCGATGATCAACGTTGGGAGCCACTTCACGATTGTGGACTACCACAATTACAGCGGCAACATCCTCGGTGGGAACCAGACCGTGCACGCCGATATGAACGCGCATGGCTTTGCCGACGCTGAACTGTGGCTGAGCGAATGGGCGACCTACCGCGGCGGGTATACCAACGCCTCCACGGGGGTCAAAACGATCATCAACAATCTGATCCGCGGTTCCCAGCCTGCCAATGACCATATTGATGGCAGCCACCTGTTCACCTTCTACGACTGGGATGGTTTTACCGGCGGGTTCCAGAATTTTGAAGGCCTGGTGGACAAGAATGGCGTCAAGCGCACCAGCTTCTATGCCATGCGGATCGGCACGCGTGCCCTGCAGGACTGCAAAACGACGTATCAAAGCACGACCAACAACAGCAATCTACTCGCCATCACCACGAGGGATGCCAGCGGACACGTCTATCTGCTGGTCACCAACAGTGCTGCCAATACCGCTTACACCGTGGACGCCAATCTTTCGGCATTGATCACGAGCGGAACAGGGACGATGTGGCAGTTCGACTCGACCCATCTTGATGTTGTCACGGGCAGTCCGGTGCTCAACAATGGGCACGTGGTCTTCACCATTCCCGGCACCGCGGCTATTCTGATCAGGTATTAGCGATCTATCGGCTGAACCTGGCTGGACTGAAGCCACAGTTTAGTTTTCTGGAGCCGGTTGACAAGATACTCAACCGGCTCCAATGCTGTGAGGAGCTGCGCATAAGCTCTCAACGGGCAAAGATATGAACGCGTGTTCCTAAGGCTTTTGTATCCTTCTGAGCAAGAATTGAATCCTGCCGGGCATTTTTTTTGTTACCGGGGAGAGTAGTATAAAAACTGAAAAGCCTGTATCACAGGTGTCGAAGTTTCATATCTGCTTACCAAGGAGGCACGAATGAAAGATGTTCTCAGACGTGGCGCGTTGATTATGACAGCCCTGCTCGTGGTCTCAATCAGTGTCCTGGTTGTCCCACCGCAAGCCGCGCAGGCTGCCAATACCACCTACTATGTCGATTGCGCTGGCAATGACGGCAACACAGGCACAAGCACTTCTGCAGCCTGGAAGACCATGGCCCGGGCCAGCCAGCAGACCTACGGCCCGGGAGATAGTATCCTGTTCAAGCGCGGCTGTACCTTCAGCGGGATAGGTTTCAAACCGACCGGCAACGGCTCGGTCAGCGCGCCGGTGACCGTCGCGGACTACGGCAGCGGCAACCTCCCCCAGCTCGATGGTGTGGGCGCCAACGAGCCGGCCCTGCTGCTTCTGAACGTGCAGAACTATACCGTGCGCAACCTGGATCTGACCCAGCATGGACAGACGCCTCAGCTCATCGAGACGCAACACGGTAAAGACCAGGATCAGAACTCAGATGAGTATATGCGCGCGATTGTACATATACTGGGCCTGGGTCCGGTGGGAGTGCAGAGCTGCGGCGAGGCTTGCACCGTGCGCAATGTCACGCTGGAAAATCTGAAGGTCCATGATGGCTCCTGGAACGGCATCTACGCCGGCGGCGGCTACTATCAAGTCGATACGAAAACCTATGGCTATGTCGACAACCTTGTCATTCAGAACGTCGAGGCGTGGAACAACCACAAATCCGGTGTGGATGTCACCTCAACCTACACCAAAACGGTCACGTATGCCTCGACCAACATCAAAGTACTCAACTCTCACCTGCACCATAACGGCGCGGACGGAGTGGTACTGGGCCCGGTCGATCACGGCTTAATCGACGGCAACGATTGCTCGTACAATGGGCAGAACCGCAATGCGCGACTCGGATGCTGGGGCTGGGATTCGCACGATCTGGTAATTCAGTTCAATGAGGCCCATCACAATGTAGCTCCGTTCTACAACAATGTTACCCGCGACAGCGGCGGCTTTGACTGCGACCTGGGATCTGAGGATTGTGTGATGCAATACAACTGGTCGCACGATAATACCGGCGAAGGCTTTTTGATCATGACCTGGCCGATCGGGTATGGTTATACCCGTGGTGTCAGCCACAATATCCAGATGCGCTATAACATCAGCGAACGGGATGCCAAGAAACTGGCCTGCCCGATCACGATCTTTGGCGGCGTGCAGCCGGCTGTGATCTACAACAATACGATCTACTATGAGCCGGATCGCCCGGCAGGCTCACCGATGTTCCAGGCGGAAGGCGGCGCGATCTGCTCCAGTATTTGGGGTAAGTCCGGCAGCCCGAACGCCTACATTTACAATAACATCTTCATTACCAACGGAACAGTCAATCCCAGCGCTGTGAGCAACAATGCCTGGGGCGATGCCAAGGGCACGTTCACCTTCAATCGCAACATTTGGTACCGTGTCGAAGGTGGCGTGAGCTTCAATTGGGGCGGGGCGGTCAACACCTGGTCTGCCTGGCAAGCCAAGGGCTATGATCCTCAGGGTTTCAATACCAATCCGCTGGTCATGGGCCCACTCGGGGCTGGTCCCAGTGCCTATAAGCTGCAGCTCTCCTCCCCGGCCATCAACCAGGCGCAGGTTGTGACTCAGGGGTTGCGCGGCATGGGCACGCGCGATTACTTTGGCGTCTTGATCCCACAGTCTGGAGCCTATGACATAGGTGCAGCGGAATCTTCGGATGGTGGTGGACCGATCCCGCCCACCAACACACCCATCCCGCCCACGGCAACCTTTACACCCCCACCTGGCGGTTCAACCGTGATGCACGTGGCGGATATCTACACCACCAACGCCAGCGGCAGTCCGCAAAACATTTTCGTTCGCGGGAATACGGTTTACTGGCGTGCCCAAATCGTGGATCAAGCCGGGAATCCCGTCAGCGGGGCTACAGTGTCGTTTGCCATCTACCGCCCGGACGGCAGTCAGTGGACGACAAAAACGGCTATCTCAGGTCCAGATGGCTGGGCACTGACCAACATCGGAACGGTTAATAAGAGCGCATTGGGCACGTACACGATCAGTATCACGGACGTGACCAAGACCGGAGTCACTTACAACCCCGGCGCCAACCTCAAGAGCTCTACGACATTCATTTTGCAGTAGACTCGTTCACTTGTCTGCCGGGAGGGTAGTTGAGTGCCCTCCCGGCACAGTGAAACCGGCGCGACCTGAATAAAGATTACTTCATTCATTACTGCTGGCAGGATGACATGACTCCACAGCGAAATAAACCGAGCTGTTCTCTCCCGACCCGGAGTATCGTCGTCATGGCAATGCTCCTACTATTAGCTGTGGCTCTATACTTCGGATTATCTGCCAGGTCCGATCCCTCGCTCGATCGCCTGATCGATTTCCGTGGATACCATTATGGAGCTGTGCCGGATGAATTCGAGTACGATGCCACCGGCGCCCATGGCCCTGTTCTAAGCGCGGGGCGGCCTTTCTGGCGCGTCTATGTGGATCGCTTTGCACCGTCCCCGGAATATGTCGTTATCCAGGGTGCTGCCCTGGCCGAGCCGGATCATTATCCCCTGGCTCTGCTGCGGGATGTCGAATTGGAAAACGTGACCCTGTCGGTGCACCTGAAACCCATGGGCGGCACGCTGGATAAAAGTCAGGGCCTGATCTGGCGCGCCCAGGACAAACATAATTACTATGCGGTACTGGCCAGCGCCCTGGATGGCAAATTGCATCTCCTGAAAATGGTTAACGGCCAGCCGCAGGAAATTGTTGCCGTTCCAATCCAGATGGAAGTCCAGTTCGAGCAGGAGGCGCCAACTCCGAGCTGGGGTTGGTATACGTTGAAGGTGGATGTCTACGAAAGTCATATCACAGTCTGGTTTGATGATGAAAGATTGATCGAGACAACAGATGATATTTTCCCAATGTTCATATCTGCTGGGCGAGTTGGTTTGATCACTCATGCCGATTCCATAGCTTTGTTTGATGATTTTCACATCGAGACCGAGAATAATCGTTGATATTCCAACCGTGGCTTCCCAAAGTCACATAATGATCGTTTGTATATAATATCCTCAACACAAGGCAGTCCATGCTTCTTGTGAGCATGGACTGCCAATTTTCTTCTCCTGGATAAGCAGCATTCAAAATAACCCGCTGTGCTGGCTGCTTTGTTCATCCGCTCGGATTTTTGGGGTAAAACGAAATGAGGGTATCGTGGTATTCTGCACTCATCACAGAGTCTGGAAGCGTGGATACTTAATTCCTCGCAATTTGGCGATATACTGCAATATTGTCCAAAATGTGTGATCAAATGAGTCGGGATTCCCCATCTTGCTAACACCAAAAGCTGGCAAAGCAATTGACGTCTTTTCATTGATCTTGATATAGTAATTCATGAACAGAAGTTGGGATAAAAAACACTTGTAGGACCATGGCAAATCTTGTATGATGATTTTTATTATTTCGGGATGCAGGTGCTCCAATGGCTTTGCTGGCAACCAAACTCTATATTCCATCTGCCCGAGCGGGTGTTTTATCCCGTTCCCGGCTTGTCGAACAACTAAACCTTGGGCTGGTTCGTCATCTGACTCTTATGTCTGCTCCGGCGGGGTATGGGAAGACAACTGTTGTGAGCACCTGGGCGGCCGGCTCCGGAGATCCTGTTGCGTGGCTGACCCTGGATGCCGGGGATAATGACCCGCTGCGCTTTTGGCGTTATCTTGACGCCGCGCTTCAGACAGTGGATAGCTGCCTGGGAGATGCATTCCGCCCGGCGCTTTTCTCTGCCCAGCCGCCAGAGTTAGAGCAGATCATTATCGGATTGCTGAATGATATCGCTGCGTGCAAGCGGAAATTGATCCTGGTGATCGAAGATTACCACGTTATTGAGAATGCTGAGATCCACGCAGGCGTCAACTTCCTGCTCGATAATATTCCCCCTCAACTGCACATCATCATCACGACGCGTTCGGATCCGCCTTTGCGCCTGGGACTGCGTCGTGGACGAGGACAGATCTCGGAAATCCGTTCGGTTGATCTGCGTTTCACGCCCGATGAAACCGCTGCCTTTATCAATCACACAATGCGGCTTGCGCTGGCGGAAGAGGATGTCCTCTCCCTCGTACAACGCACGGAAGGCTGGATCGCAGGCTTGCAGCTGGCGGCTCTCTCCCTGCAGCAGCAAAATGATAAACATGCCTTTGTAGCTGCCTTTGCCGGTGATGACCGATATGTGATGGATTATTTGATCGAGGAAGTGCTTCAACGTCAGTCGATGGACCTCCAGACATTTCTACTGAAAACATCCGTCCTGGAGAGATTGTCAGGATCGTTATGCGAGGCTGTTACCGAACAGTCGGACAGCCAGTCCATTCTGGATCAGCTGGAGCAAGCCAATCTGTTTGTCACCCCGCTCGACAATCGACGTGTTTGGTATCGTTATCATCCATTGTTCGCCGAACTGCTTCGTCACCGCCTGCACAGGATATTGCCACCACCAGACTGTGTGGAATTGATCCGCCGCGCCTGTGCCTGGTATGTAAATGAAGGATTGATCGTAGAGGCGATCTCTCAAGCCTTTGCCTCTTTGGAATATCCGCTGGCAGTCCAGTTATTGGAACAATATGTAGTTGAGATATTTTTCAGCAGCGAGACCATGTTGGTGCACCACTGGCTTAAATCGCTGCCGGAAGAAGTTTTGCTTCAGAGTCCGCTGCTCTGCACAGTTTTTGCCAACACTTGTGCGCATGCCGGAACCTTTCAGCAGGCGGCGCTTCAACAGACGGAGCGCTGGCTCGATGCCGCCGAAAAAGGTCTCGCAATTTCGCATTCGGTCCACACGACGGATGCCCTTACACGAGGCTTCATTGGATTATCCCGTGCCTATCTCTCTCTCTGGCGCGGAGACCCGCCTCAAACGACCATTGAGGTTGCCTGCCGGGCTCTGGCTGATCTCCCGCCTGAAGAGCCGTCTCCTTCAGACCGGAATTTCGAACGTCTGCGGAGCGGCTTGACCAACAACCTGGGTATCTCCTATACGGCTCTCGGGGATGAAGTTTCGGCTTTGCAAGCCTTCAGCGAGACTCAACGCATTGGTGAAGCCTGCGGTGACTGGCTGAATTGGTATACCGCCGTTGCCAATCAGAGCATGATATTATCCCATCAGGGGCGCCTGGCGGAGGCACTTGCTGTTTGCATGAATGCACTGACTGCTACAAGCCGCAGGGATGGAGAGTCGGAACGCCTGGTTCCATACGCGGCTGTCCTGTATCAAATGATGGGACAAATCCATCTGGAATGGAATGAGCTGGAGAAGGCTGAGGCAGCTCTGCAAAAGTGTCTTGACCTCAGCCGCTTTATGGCAGCAGGTGATTGGCAGGCGAACAGTTTCACTGCCCTGTCACGCCTGCAATGGGCGCGGGGGGACCTCGCGCAGGCATTTGCCGTGCTGAACCAGGTGACGTCAGAATCGCCGCGGGCAGGGATCGCGATCGCTACCTGGCAGACCCGTCTCTCCCTGGTGCATTCGGTTGAACATCCTGATGCAATGAATCAGGCATTCAGCTGGGCAGCGGAACGTTCACTCCAGCCCTTCGAGCCCTATTGGACATCTTTTGAGACATTAACCCTCATACGTGTTTTGATCGCGCAGTACCGGTTGGCTTCCCCGGCCGCACCCAAAGCCTTACCTGATTTGCAGGTGGTTCAGGAGTTCCTGAC
>JBAVVF010000742.1:0-2010 GCA_049697155.1 Anaerolineales bacterium | reverse complement strand
TGTCATGAGGTCCAGTCGAGATCCCACACTGACCGCTAACGATTTAATATAGATCGGGTCATCCCTGAACTTTTTTGCCAGGTCAGACCGGGTGACGATGGCAGCCGCCGCTCCATCGCTTACACCGCAGCAATCCAGTACCCCTAACGGCCAGGCGACGATAGGGGCCTTCAACACCTGCTCCACCGTCAGTTTATTTTGAAAGTGGGCTCTCGGGTTTAGGCTGCCATGGCGGTGATTTTTCACGGCAATTTCCGCCAGCAGCCTCTTCCCCTCTTCCGGGTCCAGCTGATACTGGTGGAAGTATCTCATGGCCAATAGAGAAAACATCGCCGGCGGCGACAGCTCCATTTCTGTACCCGTCGTCCCCATCGTTGAACGGCCCACCACATTCGTTGGCTGCACACCGGTCCATCCTGTGTCCTTCAGTTTCTCGACGCCGACGGCCAGTGCAATGTCACAGGCGCCCGCAGCCACTGCATAGGCAGCGGCCCGAAGGGCTTCGGTGCCGGTTGCACACATATTCTCAACTCGAGTGACGGGGATATACTGCAGTTTCAAGGGAGGAGACAGGCTCAGAGCCGTATGTCCTGAAAAAACAGTCCCAAGCCAGGCTGCTTCAACATCCTTCAACTCTACGCCCGCATCTTCACAGGCCTCAAAGGTCGCATCAATGATCAAGTCATTGACACTCTTGTCCCATAACTCTCCAAACTTTGTACAGCCCATCCCGATGATTGCCACTTTATCTTTGATCGTGCCCATTTTCTCTCCATTTCCTTTAGGACCGTGGTCTTGCTTTCCAGAAGTAATTAGGAATCGTCCCTTTCCGGCTCACCTTCCTAAAACACATCTCCACAGGCATTCCTATCTTCATTTGAGAAGGTTCACACTCCGTTACCTCGCACATCACCCGCCCCCCGCCTTCAAAATCAACGACGCCAAAAATGGCCGGGACGTCTCGACTTGAGGTCAGAGAATCAATGGCGTAGGTAAAAATCTTTCCTTCCTTATTGGACAATTTATAAGCCTCAAAGTCGTCCTTTCCCTGACATCTCGCACAGATTCGCTGTGGGGGATATTGAACGGTTCCGCACTGATTGCATTTATTTCCATAAAGCGCCAGGACGCTTTTTCTTTCGCGCCACAAGCATGTGATCGATGGCGGCCGAAACTCGGGGCGCCGCGCCTCCTCCGATGGCACCAGATCTCGCCAGTTCAAATATCGCTCGTAATCGATATAGATCTTCCTCGCGAGCCTTTCTTTGATCTTCTCCTTCCCCTGCAACTTTTCCACATTCTTGGTCACCTGCAGGATCAGGGCGTCTGCACCATCGCCGTAATTGGCAACCAGGATTTTGTCACCCTCGCGGGCAGCGCAGAGTGCACTGACGATCATCGTCGGAAGCGCTGCCGTCCCTGCGTGGCCGATGGATTGAAAGGGCAATGCTTCCACTTGCGTCTGGAGATCAAATCCGAGACGCCCCGCCAGATTGGCTTGGCTCCTGCCATCGGGCCCGTAAAGGATAACCTTCGCAAATGACTTCGGAGTCAGCTTATATTTTTCCAAAACTCCGGAGACGACTTTCTGCATGCTATTCACGTACCCCTCGGTAAGGATAAACCGTTCCTCCCAGGATTGAACAAATGGATTTCCTTCAAGTCTCCATGTGTCATAGAGTTCACTATACACGGAGTAGCTGCCTTCGATACTCGCGATCACCTCTGAGTTCCCGATGGCGAGAGCAACCGCTCCGTCACCGAAGAGCTGCTCAAACTGGCTCTTTCCAGCCCCCATCCGAGAATCCGAAACAGCCACAATGACGCTTTCGGAAGAGCCACTCTTGACCGCATCGATGGCTGAATTCAGCGCAATGGTCCCGGACCTCAAGGAATCCATAAAATCAGCCGTGCGAGTGTTTTCAGGCAGATCGACTGCAGCAGCAATCATAGCAGCCGCCTGCTTTTCTTTGTACGGGGAAGTAGTGCTAGCAAAGAATAAACCATTGA
>JBAVVF010000741.1:0-2650 GCA_049697155.1 Anaerolineales bacterium | reverse complement strand
CCGCCGCCGTCTCGAAGATCCCGCGTACTCGCGGGACCGGCGGCGATTCTCGAGGTTTTCCAGCGCCGGGGACGGCGCTGGGAGCATGGCTGAAAGAATTGGCGATTTTGCATACACACTCTAGGGACACTGTCAACACGGCTGCCCGTCTCCGGGGGAGGGGTGGTTCGAGCAGAGCCAATCATCTGTATTCCTTGATCGGCAATTGAGGGTTGATAAAGTTGCGGATCTTCTCTGCGACTTGCCGGTATTCGATAACCCCCAGGTTATTGCCGAAAAGATCGAGTCTTTCGCCGGATTTGAAAACGACAAGGAGCTGGAACATGTAAAAATCTCCACGGCTGCGGTCCTTTATTTCGAACCCCGCCACGTCTGAGATCACGAAATCAAGGTTCCTGTGAAGCAGGGATGTGCCCAGCAACCCGCCGCGCTCATACTGGATAACTCCGAAATTGCGCCTGATCGTACAGTTCACCGAACGTTTGCCGTTGACCGAGTGAAGGAGCGCTGCCATCAGGACGAGGAAGATAAACCCGATAACGCAGTACGCCGACGGGTCATTCAAGCTCCGGGGTGCCAGGAAAAAAGGGAGCACAAACAGGACAGATAAAACAAAGGCAAATACATCCTGCAGGTAGCTTGAGCGCATCGAAATTACCATTGTCGATCCGCTATCGTCGGTCTCCATGGTCAGTTGACGGGTTTCTCGAAGGAATGACTTTTTGTCCATATGGATGAACTCTCATGTCAAAAGGAATGGATGCAACCTGCGAAGCGTCGCCGTGACGACACAATCTCCTTGTTCCGTCTGTGCAGACCTGACAGGTCTCGGCAATTCCCTTCTCGATCTTCACCACCGGAAGACCTGTCAGGTCTCCCGGTTTCGTAAAAAGCCGCTTCGACACGGTCCATCGTCAGACCTGACGGGTTTCGGCGTGACGCGAGCCGGGAAAGGTGTCGTGAAAACGCTTCGACGCTCCCTACGGTCGTCAGCGCGCCGCCTGTCAGGTCTCGCAAGTCCTGGATTGTTCGAAAGGCTCACTATCACTTTATCTTACTTGATCTCGAAATCTGAAACAGTAGCGTTTAGTGCACCAGCCTGTGGCAGCCGAAAACCCATCCAAAACAACTGTTGCTCATCTGTGGATAAGCTTTGATTTACTACCATTTCACCATCAAGATATACTTCAAGGCTTATTGCTTTAAGCACCAAAACCACCTTTTGATCAGTGTTCTTTGGGTACTCTTTAATGTAAGGAATTGCAGTTTTTTCGTGGCTGACAGGATCGCCAAATTGAATGTATATTCTGGAGCGAGCTTGAATCACGCGATAAACAAGGAATTTTCCGGTAAGAAAGTCCTCACTGCTCTTACCAAAGCCAAACACGAGGTTGCCGAACACACCGTCAATTGTTCGGAAATCCGAAATGTTAATTGTGAATGCTATCCGTGCGTTCGGTGGAACGGGAGTATATAACCAATGGGATACGACATTATCCGTTGGTCCAGTGAAAATCCTGAAACCTTGGTCCTGAGGATGCATATTCCATCCATTCAAGATCCAACAGTGATTTGGATCCGTGGACAAAGCAGCCGCGTATTGGGGAGTCCAATATTGAATGTCAAAACATTCGGCACTCAATCCCCTGCTTATTGCATAGCGCTCAGATAGTGCTGGCGGTTGGGTCGGCGACGGGGTGAATGTTAGTAAAGATGGATCGGCAGTAAGGCTTGGCGTTATGGTGAATACATTCAACAGCGGTTGTGTCTGGTTTGTCAGCGCCACAGATGTATGTAGTGTCTCAGCAGTTTGGGTGGCCTCAATGGGCAAAATTGCGCCCTGTCGATCTCCAAAAAAACCAATTACCGCGACAACTACGGTCGCAATCGCCGCGATGATTGCCACAATAATCTTTATGGTAGGCGGCTCAGAGTTATCAACACGAGTGGTGGGATTTGGAACAGATTTATTGCCTCGATTATGTCTTCCCATTATTTTCCTCCAATAGTCTCAGTGAGCCCATCGATAAAGCTGAGGGCAAGCAGTGGCTCAAAAACCCCTCGACTTGCCTCTCCGCCTCGCGAGGCTCAAACGCCGAGTGCGCCCCGCAGACTCTCGCCCGCGCCACCATGCCCGCAAATCCTTATGGCTTTGGTCGTTTGAAAACCCAATATTCGGCACTCGGATCACTATGGCTGAAACCTACTAACTCCCAGCCCTGGTCGCCAATCTGGTTTATATAACTTGAAAATACAATATTTTGCCAATTCTGAATTTCAAGGCCTGCAAATTTCCAGGGGCGCCAATAACTTTGCCTATCCAATCGAACATCCAGGATAGCGTACTCCCATTTCTGCATGTTTTGCCTCCGTCGATTCTGAATATTAGGATTAGGTATTACGCAAACGCCTCTGCCAGCAAACTCTCAAACGCCGAGTGCGCCCCCGCAGACTCTCGACACTTCGACAGGCTCAGTGCACCGCCCGCGCCACTACGCCCGCAAACTCTTATTGCATGTTTACTTTTTCACTTTGCGCCAGACAGCGACTTTACTCTGTTCACCGAAAATGTTTGGACTAGGTTTACTGTCAATATGTTCTACTAAATCACGCCGCTTTTTGAGTCGCTTGGCAATTGCCATATGAACTC
>JBAVVF010000740.1:0-2157 GCA_049697155.1 Anaerolineales bacterium | reverse complement strand
CACCTGGACTGTGTAGTATCCAGAAGGTCTGCCGGTAAACAAGTAACTGCCATCGGCCAGGGTGACTGTGGAAGCGAGCGGTGACCCGTCTGCTGCCAGCAAGCGCACTGTCACGCCGCCCACTGGTTCGTCGCTGGCATCCTGGACGCCATCGCCATTCCAATCATAGAAGAAGAAATCGCCAATGTTGTAGGTACCGGCAGGGACGTTGTAGCCGAAGTTGACGCGCGTGATAGCCGTGATGGCATTGTCCAAATTGCCGACAAACGTGGCATCTTCCAAATCTTCCAATCCGCTGTTGCTGGTGGGATCGTTCGAGCGGCTGTCACAAGTAGTACACACGGCAGTCTGATTAACATCCGCGGTTTGAGGACCAGCGATCAACGAAGACCTGACGGCAGCATAATAGTAACCGCGTGCAAGTGCAGTAAATGAATAGTTACCGCTTGCGTCCGTAGAGGTGGTGCGGATGAGACGCCATTCACCATTTTCCTCAGCACAGGATTGACCGTTTCCAGCACCGATGACCAGGCTGCCAGTGGCGGTCGCGACACAGCCATACAGGTCAACAGGGATATATTGGATTCCCGTATCGCCAGCATCCATGCCGGTTTGCGCACCACCGACCGTCCACGCCGCGCCGGACCAGCCGTTGACAGGCGCACTGTTATCATCAAAAACCGTACCGGATAAAGTGCGCGTGTTCGTATTCGCTACGATCGTTACACTTGCCGTATCCTCCTCCGGTGAATTGGCGGGCAATCCGCTGGCGAATTTACTGTTTGTACTTGTTGCAGTGTTGACTGTCGCAGGAGAGACTCCCACCTGGGCCGCGCGCATGTACACTGTAATATAGCGGGTCTGGCCGGGATACAGGGGGCCGACGTTATTCCAGGTCAGTGTGCCTGTGCCGGAGGAGGAAACCGGCGGGTTCGCAGAGATGAAATCGAAATAATTGTCATCAAATGTATCGGTCAAGGGGACAGGGTTCAGCACGGAGCCCGCGTCGCCGCAAGGCTGGTCTGTCGTGATGATAAAACCGGCAGCATCCATCCCAGCATCGCCAGATAAGCCGCCAATGCGATTCCCTTCAATTTGCATCTCAGTTAAATTGTTCTGAAAGTCAGCCCAGGTCCAGGCGCGCAGAGAGGTAATATCCTGCTCAAGTTCGTAAACTGTCCCGATGGGGGAAGATAGGGTCGCGTTTAGATACGTATCCGTCCTGATTGGAGTTGCTGCACTGTTATAAAAAATACGGACAATGAACTCATCATCGCCAAAGTCAACAACTTCTTTCATGTAAACAACATACTTCACAGATGTAATGACGCCCACCTGCGGCCCCATGTTAAACCCGGTCAGGCCGATAATATCCGTGCTATTGCTCATGATCGTTGTGCTGAAGCGGCTATCAGGCCTGCCTATAGCATAAGGCACGTTCTGCCATGCCGAGTTTCCGGAGCCGGTGGTGGGATTGCCAACCGTAGACTCCGAACCTGCCCAAACCGAATACTCACACATGGCAGAGCTCGCGCCGGAGCCAGGCAAAGTATTCGAAACTGCGATCGTGTACTGGATCGTATCCCCCACCATGATCGTGCCGACTGTGTCCACCCGCTTCTCTACGTCGAGAGCGGGGGCAAAACCGAAGTCGCTGGGCTCGGTTGGGTCATCGCCATAGATCGCGCCGCTCGCCAGGCTGATTCCCGTGTAGGAAGTTGCTGTAGTCGGCCCATAACCCTGGGGGATGTCACTGTCTAAGACATTCACCTCGATCAGATAACGCGCCGAGCCGCTCGTGGCGGGCAGATCGGTAAAGGAATAGTTGCCGCTGGCATCGGAAGTGGTCGTCGTGTACAGGAAGTCGCCCGCGTCAGTGTGATCGCCGTCCCCGTTTGCATCCCAATACAGGTTAACGGTCACACCCGTGGCGTCCGGATCCGCGCCGTCACCGATGCCTGTTTCCGCTCCATCCTGAATTCCATTGCCCAGGATGCCGCCGCCGGCCGCGTCATCGCGCCAGACGGTTCCCACGATGGAGGCCGTGCCGGTCACCAGAGTCGTGTGCGTATCTTCGACAAAGCAGTCGGCGCTGCCAAGCTTGAGACAGCTCGTGTTGTTGACCACGGTCGGGATATAAGTGGCAGCAGGCACTCT
>JBAVVF010000739.1:0-2232 GCA_049697155.1 Anaerolineales bacterium | reverse complement strand
ACAGGCACGCTTCGCAGTCGTCGCGGCGCCGCTTCGACTTCGGGCTTCGCTTCGCTTGCCCTCCGCTCAGCGCGGAAGAAAATTTCCTTCATGGAACGACCGTCAGCGGGGTTACGGATGGCAGCGGTGTATTGGAAGGTGTGGGCGTATTGCGCGGCGTGGGAGTGATCGTCGGCGTGCGGGTGTTACGGGGCGTGCGCGTGGGCAGGGGAGTCCACGTGGGGAGCGGCGTCCGTGTGGGAGTCAGCGTCGGCGGCAGTAACCGGGTCGGTGTGACCAGCACGTCGGGTGGATAAAGCTGCATCATGGCCGAATACCAGTCCAGGTTATCGGTAAGGGCGAATTCGGTAAAGCGGGCGCCGCGATAGAACGTGCGCCAGTTTGGCAGTGCCGGGACGCGCTCCCAGCCGTATTGCAGCGCCAGCGAAGTGACATCCACCCAATAACCTTCCGGTACCTCGCTGTATTTGCCTCCCTGTTCGTACACCTGAGGATCGAGGTTATAGCGCGCGCTCAAATCCCAGGGGAGGTCGCGCAGCGGTTCACCAAACGAGCCGTCCTGCAGTTGGGCACGCAGGTACAGGCGCCAGTAGGTCTGCGCACCGAAGTCTTCCCGGACCACCACCATCCAGCCGGCGTTGGTCATCAGGGAATTGATGGCGAAGGCCCGGCCGGTGTAGAGCCAGTCTTCGCCGAAGCCGGGATCGAGCGAGGATGTGATTGGAACAAAGGCGTTTTCCAGCGCGGCCAGGGCATCCCAGCCTGCCTCGTAGCGGACGCGCTCGCGCAAGGCATCGAAGGCCTCGTTCGCCAGATCGTGCAGCTGCGGATAGGGCGCCTGCACATCTTTTAGTTCGACAAGCGACCAGCGATTGGCTACGCCCTCGGACATCGGTTCGCCGTCTGCTGCCCAGAGGGAGGCCGGGGTCAACTCGGCGGATTGCTGGAATCTCTCGGGCAGCTGGTCGGGCAGGACCAGGTCCGTCCAGAACAGTCCGCGCAGGGCCGGGGCGGGAAAGGGCGTCAGCGCCTGAAGCAGTTTTCCGTCAGGTGCGTAGATGGTGAGAAAGGTACTGTTCGACGCGGCGAACGACGTGAGGAGCTGGTCTCCGGCGGCATTCCAGGCCGGCCAGTTTCCGTCGCCGATCCAGGTCGCGGGGACCTTGCGGGTCGAATCCCAGACGTAGATGCCGCTGCGTCCGATCGTTTGGGATGCGGAGGCCCAGGCCAGCCGCGTCCCATCCGGTGACCAGACCGGGTGCGATTCAGAGGCAAGCTCCGTGTTGCTCAGGCTCTGAAAACGGCCGCCGTCGGTCCGATCGAGATCTGCAAGAACCACCTCGCCATCCGAAATGAAGGCAATATGACGGCCATCCGGCGCCCAGGCCGGGGAGTGGTCGGAGTCGGATGAGGTCGTCAGGTGGATGGCGTCCTTTAATGGGTCGTTTGCAGGTCCCACAATGATGTTCAGGTTCTCATTCTCATAGGCTTCGAACGCCATGAAGGTGCCATCCGGCGACCAGGTCGGCGCGCCCTCGTATTCCGGCGTGTCGGTTAATTGTGTGATGTCGCCACTGGATAGATCCAGGAGATACAGATCCCAGTAGCCACTGCGGTTGGATGCGAATGCAATCTTTTCGCGGTCCGGACTGGGGGCAGGGGTAATGTCGTCCCAGTCTCCGGAGGTGAGGCGGGTGAGCGGCATCACGCCCGGGACATAGGCAAAGAGATGGGCATAGCCGTCTTCTTCAAACGAGAAGATCACGACCTCACGCGTCTCCCTGACGGCAACCGGGACGAATTCCGGTGTGACGGTGGGTGGTTCGGGTGTGGCAGTTGCCTCGGGGGTGGCTGTGGCTTCCGGTGTGCAGCTCAATAGGACCAGCGAGGTCAAAACAAGGATGACGATCAGGGTGGAAAGGCGGGATGATGTTTGCGGCATGGATAAGGGTGGTCAGTCGGTTTGAGGCTCGGCTGGCGGTTTTACATCGAACGAAAAGGTTTTCGGCTCGGCGGTCGGGCCCTCGGGATAGAAAAGCCTGGCTTCCAGTGTGTAGGGATTGTTCAGGTCACCACGGACGTGCATGGTGAATTCGATTTTCCAGCTCATCGGTTCGATAATGCTGGAGGAGGCAACTTCGGCATCCTGCGCGTCCCTGAGCGTGACCTCGAGATGCGGACGTTTCTGAATGGGGGTCATCTCGAGGTTGACCCGCAGGCGGTAACCATCCG
>JBAVVF010000738.1:0-2067 GCA_049697155.1 Anaerolineales bacterium | reverse complement strand
TTGTATAATGGTCCCCATATTTATATTTTCTGAACTTGTTGATAATGATATACTATCTTTGAAGCCTTCTCTAACGATAATTAGATTCTTACATGTTTAAGTTTGAGGATTTTCTTCTGACATTTGAGTTTGGGTTGGGTTTTCCTTCAAACCTTAACCTCAACCTTAACCTTGTGTTGTTATTGTTTATCAGTTTTGAGATTTAAGCCTTCGCCTAAATGAGACGGCAATTTTAGATACACGCTAACTGGACAAGATATGAATCACAACCAAACTCCTTTTTGGAGTGTACCCTCTCTTGAATTGCTTCAGCAGCTTCAAACCACTCCACAAGGGTTGATGAGCGATGAGGTCCAACAACGACTCTTACGCTATGGATCCAATCTCCTGAAGCCTAAGAAGAAATCGGACGCGCTGACACTTCTGCTTGCTCAATTCAAGAGTCCGATTATCCTCATTCTTATTTTTGCGGCAGGATTATCCCTCTTCCTCCGTGATCCCATTGATGCCGGTATCATCCTCGTGATTGTTTTGGTCAGCGGTTTCCTTGGATTCTGGCAGGAACGGGGAGCGGTCAATGCTGTTGAGAAGCTGTATGCAATCGTGCAGATCAAAACCACTGTGGTTCGCAATGGAGACTCAAAAGAAGTTCCCATCGAAGAGGTTGTCCCCGGCGATATTGTGTTCATCAAGGCAAGCGATGTCATCCCTGGAGACTGTCTTCTTCTAGAATCCAAAGATCTATTTGTCGATGAAGCAGCCTTGACAGGTGAAACCTATCCTGTCGAAAAATCGATTGGCATTTTACCACCGGAGACACCGCTCAGCCAGCGGATAAACTCGCTTTTTATGGGAACGCATGTGGTCAGCGGGAGTGCAAGGGCCGTGGTCATCCGAACAGGGAAGGGGACCGAATTTGGAAAGGTTTCGGAACGGCTGAAACTCAGACCTCCGGAGACAGAGTTTGAGCATGGCGTCAAGCGATTTGGGTATCTCCTCATGGAGATAACACTGGTGCTGGTGATCGCCATCTTTGCTATCAATGTTTATTTTGCACGATCGGTATTAGATTCTTTTCTTTTTGCATTGGCGCTTGCAGTCGGACTGACTCCAACACTATTACCCGCGATCATCAGCATTAACCTTGCTCACGGTGCCAAGCGGATGGCCCTCAATAAGGTCATCGTAAAACGGCTGGCCTCGATTGAAAACTTCGGGAGCATGAACGTGCTCTGTTCGGATAAAACCGGCACCCTGACTGAGGGAGTGGTGAAATTACACTCCGCCTTAAATGTGGACGGCCATGAGAGCGAAAAAGTTCTGCTTTATGCCTTTCTCAATGCTTCTTATGAGACGGGTTTTATGAATCCGATCGACGAAGCGATCCGTAAATATCGCCCATTTGATCTTTCAGGCTATCAGAAACTGGATGAAGTCCCTTACGATTTTATTCGCAAGCGATTGAGCATTCTGATACTTCGACCGCGCCAAACCCCGGACTTTAGGCCGGGGAAAGTCGAAGGGTTGATCTCAAAAGGTGACGCGCATCTGATGGTAACGAAAGGGGCCCTGTCAAATGTACTCGCTGCCTGCTCCTCCGCAGAAATTGCTGAGGGAAGGATTGTGGACATCGCAACCGTAGAGGAACAGGTCCAGCAGCGCTTTGAAGAGTTCAGTCGCAAAGGCTTTCGCACCTTGGGAGTCGCTTACAAGGATGTCGGTTCCAACACGGTCATCAGCAGGGAACAAGAAGCCGACATGACGTTTTTGGGATTTTTGATTCTCTTCGATCCTCCCAAGCCCGGAATTATCGAGACCATCAGAGAGCTGAAACATCTCGGCGTTTCATTGAAGATCATCACGGGAGATAACCGGCTGCTTGCCGCCCATGTCAGCCAACAAGTAGAGTTATTGAATCCCCACATCCTCACAGGTGGAGATCTTCACCAGATGAGTGATGAGGCGCTTCTCAAACGGGTCAATGATGTGGATGTCTTTGCTGAGGTGGAGCCCAACCACAAAGAACGTATCATTCTCGCTTTGAAGAAAGCCGGACATGTTGTTGGA
>JBAVVF010000737.1:0-2440 GCA_049697155.1 Anaerolineales bacterium | reverse complement strand
AGAAACAGCACATCACGATGCTGATGGTCTCGCATGATCCGCTGGTGGATCAATATGTCCATCAGGTATTGACTTTGAAAGACGGTGTTGTTATTTAATTCCTTCGCCACGGATTACACGAATTCTCACGGATTGGTTTTAAAAATTCGTGTCAATCCGTGAAATCCGTGGCAAAAAGTTGTGCAAAAATGAAACGCTTCCTCTCTTTCCTCCTTCTTCTTTCCTTGACTCTCTCAGCCTGTGGCACGGAGACCTCCACGCCAACTGCTCCAACCGAAGCACCTGTCGAGGCAACACCAACCCTGCCTTCGGGCGCAGAGATCTACACCGACCCATCCCAACCGGTCGAAGCGCGCGTCGAAGACTTGCTGGCGCGCATGACCCTCGACGAAAAGATCGGGCAGATGACGCAGGTGGAAAATAACAGCATTGCGCCGGGCGATATCGCCAAATACTTCATTGGCTCGATCCTCAGCGGAGGCGGCGGTTCTCCGAACGAGAACACACCCCAGGACTGGTACGCGATGGTCGAGGGCTTTCAGAACGAGGCGCTGGAAACCCGCCTGCAGATCCCGATCATCTACGGTGTGGATGCCGTGCACGGGCATGGCAATCTGCTCAACGCGACGATCTTTCCACACAATCTCGGGCTTGGCGCAGCCAATAATCCGGAGCTGATGGAAAAAATCGGCCGCGCCACCGCGGAGGAGATGCTGGCCACCGGCATTCCGTGGAACTTCGCGCCATGTATCGCGGTAGTGCAGGATGTGCGCTGGGGCCGCACCTATGAAGGTTATTCGGAAGAGACGGAGCTGGTCACGTCGCTGGGCACGGCTTATCTGAAAGGTTTACAAACGCTCACAGATGAGGACAACCCAACACCCAGTCAATCCATTTTCGTGCTGGGGACTCCCAAGCATTTCCTTGGTGACGGAGCGACCATCTGGGGCTCGTCCAGAACGAACAGCTATAGACTCGACCAAGGCAACATGCAGGTCCCTGAAGAAAGTGTGCGAGAACTCTTCCTGCCCCCTTACCAGGGTGCGGTCGATGCCGGTGCGATGAACGTGATGGCTTCCTTCAGCAGTTGGAAGGGCACCAAGATGCACGGAGAACAGTATTTGCTGACCAACGTGCTGAAGGATGAGCTCGGTTTCGACGGCTTCATCGTCTCCGACTGGCAGGGCATGGACCAGGTCAACCCGGACGATTACTATGCCGCCATCGTCACGTCCGTCAATGCCGGCGTGGATATGAACATGGTCCCCTATGAGTATGTGACCTTCATCAACACAATGCTGGATGCTGTGAATAATGGCGACATCCCCGAGTCGCGCGTCGACGAGGCGGTCCGCCGCATCCTGCGCGTGAAGTTCGCCCTCGGACTGTTCGAGCGCCCCATGCCCGATAAAAAATACCAGGCGACGGTCCGCTCGCGCGAGCATCTGGAGCTGGCCCGGCAGGCCGTGCGCGAGTCGCTGGTGCTGCTCAGGAACGAGGCTGAAGTTCTGCCCCTCAGCAAAGACATCGGGACGATCTTTATAGCCGGCGAAGGCGCCAACGATATCGGGCTGCAATCCGGAGGCTGGACCCTGCAATGGCAGGGTCAGGCCGGCAATGACAACGAAGGCACGACCATCTTTAGCGGGATCAAATCAGTAGCCGGTTCAGGCACGCGCGTCGAATTCAATCGAGGCGGTGATTTCAGTGAATTCAGGGATGCGGATGGCAACCCGCTCGTGGCGGATGTGGGCATCGTCGTCCTGTCCGAGGAGCCTTATGCCGAGGGAGTTGGCGATCGGGCGGATATCTCCCTGAGCTCCAGTGAAGAGAGACTGATCACCGACATGGCAGAGCAGAGCAAGGCAGTGGTTGTTATCCTGCTCTCCGGGCGTCCGCGCGTGATCACAGAGCAATTGCCGCTGGCCCAGGCCTGGGTCGCGGCCTGGCTGCCCGGCACGGAAGGCGGCGGGGTTGCGGACGTCCTGTTCGGAGATTATCCATTCACCGGAAAGACAGCCTATTCCTGGCCGCGCTCGAACGAGCAGCTTCCGATCAACGTCAACAACGCAGGCGATAAGGCCGGCTGCGATGCGCCGCTCTTTCCATTTGGGTATGGCCTGGAGTACGGCGAGCCGGCGCCTGAAATGCTGGAATGCAATCCATAGGAGCAACTATGAACTACGGCTACTTCGATGATCCCAGCCGCGAATACGTAATTACCAATCCGCGCACACCCATCAAGTGGATCAACTATATCGGCACGCTGCAGTTCGGCGGCTTTGTGGACCAGACCGGCGGCGCGTTGATCTGTAAGAACGATCCAACCTTCAACCGCATCACGAAATACGTCCAGCAGATGCCATCATCTGATTTCAAGGGGCAAACCCTTTACCTGCGCGTCAGACAGGGCAACGGTTACAAAGTTTTCTCTCCCTTC
>JBAVVF010000736.1:0-9142 GCA_049697155.1 Anaerolineales bacterium | reverse complement strand
GCCATAGATCTGCGGGCGGACGTCGTTGGAGGCGTTCTCATAGGCCTGCATCTGCGGCAGGAAGAGTCCATAGTTCAGGTTGATCGTAATCGTCCCACTGGGCGGCAAAGGTTGAGGCAGCTGGACTTCCAGGCGCTGGTTGAAGTTTTCCAGCGTATAAGCCGTGACCGGCTGTCCATCGACCGTAATGGATTTGAGGCTGAAGCCGCCGCTCCATAAGTTGGGTTCCACAGCCATGACAAGGTTGGTGAGTGTTTCACCCGTCCAGTTGGGATAGGTAATGACCTGATTGACATTCACCGCTTTGGCGGAATAGTTCAGCTGCAGATCGATCACATACTGCGCACGCTCCAGGCTGGGCGTCACTGTGGCGACCGTGGTCGGTGTATTCGTCGGCAGAGACGGGTCCGCGGTCGGCGTTTCGGTAGCCGGCGAAGGCGGGGTGGCCGTAAGAACCAGGGGCGGGGTGGGAGGTTGAGAGGAACAGGAGGTTAAAAGAAAGATGAAAGAAGAAAGAAGCAGGCGGGCGATGATGGGTTTGGACATGGCAGGTATTTTAACCGATAGGAGAAGAGAGTAGAGAACAGAGATGAGAGAGCGGTCCGTTGTAGATCTTGAAGGCATAGTATTAACGGCAAAACCTCCCGCCGGGTTCCTGGGCAGGAGGTGGATACTAATTCCTGTCGGTCGACCACTCAATTGCCTGCAACAGCAGCCGCTGATAGGGCTCCAGGTCCCATACTTCCTGCGAGTGGCCGGGTGCAATGTGAACCACGCGACCCTGCCCCTCGGTCCTGCTCCAGGCCATGGGATAGGCTGTGCCGCGGTCGAAGGCCAGCATGTGCACCTGGACATCCGGCGTGTGTGTCTCGATATAGAACTCGTCGTGGACTGTGAAAGCTTCGATCCCGGCCGTGATGGGGTGCTCTCCAAACATTGGATAGACCGTGAAGCTGAACTGAGGGGGATGGGAAACAAAGACGCCGCCGATCAACTCTCCCAAGGCCGGGCCGGACGCGCCGACGACAGTTGCGGCGTGAACCGCCAGAAGCGCGCCGCCGCCCCGAACCCAGCCTGCCAGCCCCTCGACCTGGGCATCCGTCAGCCTGTCCGGAGCGGGATCGTTCGAGCCTTCCTCGTGCAGGGTGAGGCAGGTATAGCTCAGCACGACATCGATCCTGCTTTCCTTCAGGTTCAGAATGCGATCCAAATCATACGTCGATTCGACCTGAGCGCCGTGAGGCTCCAGCAAGGATTTCATGGCATTGGCGAAGCCATCGAAGTCATGCCACTGTCCGCCGAGCAGGATAAGGATATGTTTGCCGCTGAGAGTCATCGTAGAGCCTCCGAAAGTTTTCAGCAAAGGGTTCAGCGTTTCACTTCAAAGACCAGGATGCATAGATCGCCTTCCGAATGATTGGCCAGTCCGTGGCTCCAATTGGGTTTATTGAGAATGACATCTCCCGGACCCACCTCGCGCGTCTCGTTATTCACGGTCATGAGGCCTGTCCCGGATAATATCACATAGACCTCTTCATCCTCCCCATGTGAATGATAGCCAATGGAGGTCCCCGGCTTCAGTTCACTGTAAATTACGAATCTCAAATTGGTGCTGAAGTCGGCAGACTCGAAAACGGTCACGTTCCTGACCGCACCGGTCCCATCGTGCGACGGCTCCAGGGTAGATGCCGATTGAAGATAGTTTCTGATGATCATTTGTCATCTCCCATATGCTAAAGCCTGGTTTCCACTGCGCGGCCCCGTCGGGATACTCTCCAGTGCAAGTTAACAATGGATTGCTACACCTGCTGTACTCGTTTCCACACAAACGCGATCACAAAGAAGGAAGTGGCGGTCAGGACGATGGCGGCGCCGGAAGCGATGCTCAGATAATAGGAAAGATACAAGCCAATGATCCCGGAGAGCGAGGCAAAGATCGCTGCCAGTCCCATCATCGAGCTGAGGCGGCGCGTCAGCAGGTAGGCGGTCGCGGCGGGCGTGACGAGCATGGCGACCATCAGAGCCACTCCCACAGTCTGGAGCGAGACCGCCACGGTCACGGCGATGAGGGTCAGCAAAAGGTTGTTGAGCAGGCCGACGGGCAGTCGCAGCGTGGTAGCCAGGATGGGGTCGAAGGACAGGGTCATGAATTCCTTGTAGAAGGCGAAAATGACCAGGAGCACGAGTCCGCCGAAGATCAGGATCAGCCACAGGCTTTGGGAGGACACGCTCAACACATCCCCGAAGAGAAAATGACTCAGATCGACCGCGTAACTTCGCACCGTGGAGATCAGCGCAATGCCCAGTGCAAACATCCCGGCAAAGATGATGCCGATGGCCGTATCCTCCTTGATCTCGGCGTTCTTGCTGATGGCACCGATCCCGAGCGCGGCCACGACGGCCGTTCCCAGGGCCCACCAGAAGAGCGGCTCGCGGGCCCCGCCGCTGACGAGATAGCCGAGGGCAATGCCGGGCAGGATGGTATGGGCCAGCGCGTCGCCGAAGAACGCCATGCCGCGCAGGACGACATACGTGCCGACCACCGCGCAGACGATGCCAACCAGGATGGCGCCGATCATGCCGCGCAGCATGAAGTCATATTGGAGAGGTTCGAGGAAAAAAGACATTGATCCAACCAATCGCCAAAAGCTAATCGCTAATCGCTAACAGCTAATAGCGATTAGCTAACCATCGACCATAGACTATTCATCGGCCGGACAACAATCATCCACCAGCATGGCTCCCTGCGGGCCGACCTTCAAGCGTCCGCCGTAGGCCTGCAGCAGATTATCCGTGTGGAGCACCTTCTGGGGTGTGTCGAAGGCGATCATGCGATGATTCAAGAGCAGGATGCGGTCGAAGTGACGGGCCGCCTGCTCGAGGTCGTGCGTCGCCACCATGACTGTGACCTTTTGATCCCGCAAAGTATCCAGCAGATCGAGCAAACCTTCCTGGGCCGGAGTATCCAGCCCGGTCAGTGGCTCGTCCATCAGGATTAGCTCGGCTTCCTGGGCGATGGCCCGCGCGATGAACATGCGCTGCTGCTGTCCGCCTGAAAGCTCACCGATCTGACGGTCTGCCAGGTCGGATAACTCGACCGTCTGCAGGGCGTGGTGTACATATTCCCAATCCTTTTTATGCGGCCAGTTCAGCGGACCCAGTTTGGCGGAACGTCCCATCATGACCACATCGGCCACGCTGACCGGGAAGTGCCAGTCCACCTGGCTGCGCTGCGGGATGTAGGCAATGCAGATATGTTTGCGCGGGCGCGAACCGGAAATGTTCACCTCGCCCGTGTTCGGCTGAAGTACACCTGCCACCACTTTGAACAGGGTGCTTTTCCCCGCGCCGTTGGGTCCGACCACTGCAATGCGCTCGCCTTCGTGCAGATGAAAGGTTATATTGTCGAGGGCAGCCTGCCCGTTGTAACGGACACTAATATGCTGCACCTCGAGAATAGGTTTGTTTGGTTGGTGATGAGTGTGAGGATACATAGATTACTTCAGCGCTGCGACGATCTGCGTCACGTTGTATTTCAGCATGTCGATGTATGTCGCGGCGGGCGGACCCTCGGTCAGGGACTCCAGGTGCAGGTTTGTGACGACCTTTACGCCCGTTTCCGCAGCGATCTGCTCGGCCAGCGCGGGGTTGTCAGAGGCGTCCAGAAAGATTGCCGGAGCATCATGCTCTCTAATTTGATCGATCAGGGCAGCCATCTGCCGGGCGGAGGGAGATGCATCCGAACTGAAACTTTCGATCACTGTGCCAACGATCGTGAAGCCATAGCGTTCGCCAAAATAACCAAATGCTTCATGGTTTGTGACCAGCAGCCTGCGTTCGGGTGGGACCTGCGTGACCTGCTCGCTGATCCATGCATCCAGATCTTCAAGCTGGGTGATGTATGCGCGCGCGTTGGACTGATAAATCTCTTCACCCTCGGGATCGAACTCGACCAGCCCGGCGCGGATATTTTCGACGTAGGTGACGACGAGATTGGGGTCGAGCCAGAAGTGCGGATCATCGCCCAGCCGCAGGCCGGCTGAGGCTTCGATGAGCGCTCTCTCCCCGCCGGCGTTTTCCAGCAGGGCCTCCAGAAAATGTTCGTACCCCGCGCCGTTGACGATCAGGACTTTGCTGCTGCTGATCCGGGCCGTGTCCTGGGGAGAAGGCTGGTAGGAGTGCGGGTCCGTCCCGAGCGGCAGAAGCGACCCGACCGCGAGGCGTTCGCCGGCGACGTTGCGGGTCACGTCTGCCAGGATGGTGGTTGTGGTCAATACATCGGGAGCAGATGTCTCTGAGCAGGAAGCGAGCGCCCCGATCAGCAGGAGGGCGGGTATGCAGAGGAGGGCCGGGCGTCTCACGAGGCTCAATCCTGCCAGCGCAGGGTATGGTAAATTGCCGAGGCCGCCACCAGGCATCCAATCAGGATCCCTGTCAGTCTGAAGATGGGCAGACGCCGGGATTCTGCCTTATGCAGCTGGTCGGCGTTCAACTTCACGCCCAGGGCGGCCGTGGCCGGGATCGCAGCACAGAACACACACATAACGACTCCTTATTCCAGTTCGGCGCTTTCGGCCGGCAGAACTTCCTTTTTGAGCAGAAAATACGCGCCCGTAAAGTGCTCGTCGATACTGCCGATGAGCAACGCCTTGCGATTGGGGATCATGTGAACGACTTCCCAGCCTTCCAGGCCGTGTTCTTCGAGGGCCGGAATGTCAAAACCTTCGCCAAGCGGGTCGTCACCCATCAGCGCGCCGGATGCAAGGAAGACCATTTTGTAACGAAAAACCCTCCCGCCGCTTTGCAGGCGCTTCCTGGCCGCGGCCAGGCGGGCGGTGTGGGCCCGCTCGCGCTCGGCTTCGATTTCGCCGCGCATCTTGGCCAGCTCGGGCGAGTCAAGCATCTCCTCCGCCGCCCCGCGCAGCTCCTCATCTTCGCTCATCGTTAAGCTGACCAGGAATTCGAAGCCGCGGCGATCGCCGAGTTTGACGAGACCTTCGGCGGCATCGAGCTGAGTCAGCCAGTCATCGTCCTCGGTCATGATTTCGAAGAGCGTGTCCGTATCGCGCATTTTGACCAGTTCATTGATTTGAGAAGACATGTTTCCTCCGGGGATGGGACTGCCAGAATTGTATCACCTCGAATCAGGATTTATTATGCAGCAGGTTGTTTATACGATGAAAAAGATCCCGGATTTTGGGAGTGGCTAAAAGAATGGGCTACCCCAGACTTTTGCCACAGAGATCACAGAGTTCTTTGAGAAAAAACTCTCAAAAATCTCCCCTGGCACCGCCCGCCAGGGCAGGTGTGTGGGCTCTGTGGCTAGCCCACCAGATTATCCACTCTATGGATTTTCCAGACTGCACAGATTGGGAATATGGTGTATCATGGCGTTGTGCTGCAGACACAGGAATGTTAAAGAAGATTTCGAGTTGGATTTTTGTCGATCTGGGGGAAATGGAGGGTGACTACCGCGTTTTTTACCTCAGAGACGACATCGCACAAAGCATTCTCTACATCTCCGTGGCCACGATAAGTGTCCTTGGCATGGTCAGGATGGATGGAGTGCTTTACCAGGCCCGGCCCGATCTGGTCATGTGGCTGGTGCTTTATCGCGGCGCGTTCGTGCTGGCTTCCATCCTCGTCATGATCGCGATCTGGAAAACCAGCAGGGTCAGGGTCTACGAACGCCTCATCCTGGGCTGGCTGACCTTCACCGTCCTGTTCCTGCTGCTCTACAATTTCACGCGGCCCGCCAATTACCTGACCACAGCCATCGACGTGATCGTGCCCTTTGCCATTTATGTGTTTTCACCGCTCAAGATCACCCATAACATTGTGCTGGCTTTTGGTTTTTCAGCCGGGACCTTATTCATCGATCATTTTTTCAAGGTGGGGATCGATCCCTTTACGCTGAATGCAGCGACCTCCGCGCAGTTGATTGTGCACGCCCTGGGATTGGCGTCGGGAATCCAGCTCCAATCCTACCGGCGCAAATCTTTCAGGGCATACATGCAGGAAAAAGATGCCAAGGAGACTGCGGCCTACCTGGCGAATATCGATCCCCTGACCAAGAGCATGACCCGCCGCCAATTCTTCAACATTGCAGAAACTGAATTCCTGCGCTTTGCGCGTTACCGCCGCCAGTTTTCCATCCTGGTCCTGGACGCGGATTACTTCAAGAATATCAATGACACCTATGGACACTATGCAGGCGATCTCGTACTCCGCAGCCTGTCGCTGGTGATCCTGGAACAGAAACGTGCCCAGGATACCTACGGCCGTTTGGGGGGTGAGGAATTTGGATTGCTCCTGCCGGAAACGAAACTCGACCAGGCCATTATTGTCGCCAGGCGCGTCCAGACGGCCTGGGAGCAGACGCCCTGCAAGGTGGACGAGGCCGTGATTCGCTCCACGGTCAGCATCGGCGTGGCGGAGGCGGGCCCGCAGGATAAGTCCTTTGAGGATCTTCTAAAGCGGGCGGACCGCATGATGTATAAGGCCAAGGAAGCCGGCCGCAATCGTGTGATGTGGGAATAAACATGATTAACCCCGAACTTAATCTGGACGCAGACAAACGCTGATTCAAAGGAAACGTCTGCGTTTTTCTGCGTGAATCAGCGTCCTGGGGCTTTAAAAAATCATGACCCACCTCGAAACATTAATTTCGGGATGGGTCATGTCTGAGTATGCTCAGGGTTCTATTGGATAACCGTTGCTGCGCCATTCATTGAGACCGCCGGTCATGCTGGTCACCTGCGCAAAGCCGGCATCCAGCAAAATATCCCGGCCGGCCTGGCTGCGGTTGCCCGAACGGCAGACGACAACCACCTGACGGTCATGGGGCACTTCGCCCAGACGGGAGGGCAGCTGATCCAATGGGATCAATGTGGCGTTGGGTACGTGATACTCGTTCCATTCCTCCTGCGTGCGGACGTCCAAAACAAATGCACCATTCTGATACATCTGGTAGGCCTCGCCTACACTGATATCGCGCGGCAGGGCGTTGTTATTTTCCGCTCTACCCATTTGCAGGATCAGGAAGACGACCAGCGCGACGAGGATCAAAAAAGCGATTTGTGTCCCCGGGCGGCGCAGCGCCGAGGTCAGACCCCGGCGCGGGCGTTCCTGGTGGCTGCGGCGGCGGTGACGGTGTTCCCTGTTTCTTCTTTGCATGGTGGCCTCTTTGAAAAACTGGAAGAATGCTTTTACACGTACATTCTAACGGAAATTGAACTCTTCATAGTGAATCTGATTACTCGGCAAACCCAAATCAAGGAACCTCTTCTCGAACGCCTGGATCATGGGCAGCGGCCCACACATATAGATGTGATACTCGCCCAGGCTCCCCGCGGCGTTCCCAACGATGTCGTCGACGCTCAGCGAGCCTTCGGTGGCCGAGCAGCGGATATGGGATTTGAAGCGTGGATTTTTTTCCGCGGCGGCTTTGATCTCGTCGACGAATAAGGCCTCCTCCGGGTGGCGGACCGTGTAGTAGAAATCGACATCGTGAGCCAGGTTTCCGTCCATGTCGCGGATAAACGCCAGGAACGGCGTCAGGCCGATCCCGCCCGCGATCCAGATCTGTTTCTGCCCGCCGGTTTTGTAATCGAACATGCCATAGGCGCCTTCGATGACCGCCTGCATGTCCGGCTGGAGGGCGTCAAACAGGTAACGGGTAAAGTCTCCGCTGGCCTTGATCGTGACCCGCAAAACATCCTCGTGCGGCGCACTGGAGATGGTGAAGGGATGCGACTCATTCAGAATCCTGTCTGCGGGAAAGTGAACGAAGAGGAATTGCCCGGCCCGCTGCTTTTTGATCCCCGCGTTCTTCGGGCGCAGCGTCACTTCCGTCGTGGACTGGTTGGGATGCCTCACCGCTGCGACGGTATAGGGCACACGTTTCTTGAAGAAGCCTGCAAAGACCTCGGTATAAAGGTAGGAGACCGTGCCCAGAATGAAGAACATCTGCACCCAGGTGATCGGGATGAGCGCCTCGAGCGCCTTGACGGTCAGGGAATGGATGAAGCCCAGGATAAAAAAGATGCCGATAAAACGATGGAGCCTCTTCCAGCCGTCGTATGTGCCGCCGGTCAGGAATTTACTCAGGAAAGGGATGCGGGGTGCCAGGGTGACGAGCACGATCGAAACAATGCCAATGAATGCGATCATGGCAAGATAGTTTCCGATGCGCAGGTCCGTGACCGAGATGGGCACTGTCAGGAGATGCACGAACAACAGCAGGAACGCGCTGGTGGAGGTGCGGCGGTGCGTGATGTACATCCGGTCCAGTCCGCCAAAATAGGGTTCCGCCCATTTGGGACGTGTGGAAAGGAAAAGGGAAAAGGACAGCAGGACGATGACGATGGACCCCAGGACCTCGCCGGCGTAGCGGCGCACGAACGTGGCGCTGCCATCATTATGGGGTGGAAAAACGAACCAGACAAGGACCGTCAGGATAACCGATACGATAATGACCAGATTACCAATATTACGTTTCATGCTCGCTCCTCTAAGATGATGGCTTGTCGATTTCCGGGTAAAGGTTTTGAACTGCTGCAAGCCAAACTTCAGATGCTGGATGTTTAGGTGTCCGGTAAACCAAAAAGCGACACGTTTCCATGTCGCCGGCACGATCAAAATGAGTTGACTGCCTCATCGAGATTTGTGAAAACCTGGAACAACGTTCCGAACCCGACCACGTCCAGGACATGCAATACCTCGGCGCGCGGGTTGAGCAGCTTGACGTTTTTCTGCGTGCCCGTCTCCCCAGCCGGGCCCATGGCGCGGGTGGATGGCCGCCCGCTCTTCGTTTCCGGCAGTGCCTCACCGCGTGCCAGCGCGACCACACTGTACAAAGCCACGAGTCCGGCGCTGCTGATATAGGTCAGACCAGCGAGATCCAGCAGAAAGCTGCGGGCGCCCGCGTTGTACAGCTCCTGAGCTTCTGTAATCAGGTCCTGATAATTCTGACCATCCAATTGTCCATCAAGCTTGATGACGGCAACCGGAACATGCCCTGGCGCCTGTGCCTGCGATGTGGAAATATTCACGTCTCTCCTCCAGAAAAACGATTATTCCGATTATATACTAGACCTCTTGCAAAAGTCCAAAACCTCACCACGGAGACACTCACCTGCCC
>JBAVVF010000735.1:0-5450 GCA_049697155.1 Anaerolineales bacterium | reverse complement strand
CAAGATTATCCCGCCTGAAGCACGCGGAACGTTCTTCGGACTGCAGGGCGCGGTGGCGAACCTGCTGATCAGCTTCGCGGCGGTGGGGGCAGGCTACCTCTTGAAGTGGTACGAGGCGCCGCTCAACTTCGCGGTCTGTTTCCTGCTCGCCTGTTTTTTCTTCACCATTTCATGGGTCTCCCTGGCACTGACACGCGAACCCGCCGATCATGCCAAAGTGATCGACCCGAACCCGGCTCCCTTCTGGCACGGCGCAGCGCGCATCCTCAAGCGCGACCGCAACTTTGACTGGTTTCTCACCTCGCGCATCCTCTCTCAGTTCGCGACCATGGGATTTGCCTTCTACATCGTCTACGCCCTGCGGCGCTTCAACATGGATGCGGTCACGGCAGGCTACTTCACTGCCACGCTGACCATCGCGCAGACCGTCGCAAATGCCGGCATGGGCTGGCTGGGGGACCGGGTGGGACATCGCCTGATGTTGATCATCGGCGCGGCCTGTGCAATCCTGAGCTCGGCGCTGGCCTGGTTCGCCCCGTCCCTGGCCTGGTTCTTTCCGATTTTTGCACTGACAGGATTTTCGAACGTTGCGATCTGGACGAACGGGATGACCATGACGGTCGATTTCAGCGGCGAAAGCGAACGCCCCTTTTATATCGGGCTCGCGCAAACGCTCACGGCGCCGGCCTCGATCCTCGCGCCGCTCCTCGGCGGGAGGATTGCAGATACCCTGGGCTTCGCCGCCACGTTCGGATGGTCCGCGATGCTGTCGGTGGTGATGCTGGGCATCCTGGTTTTTCTCGTGAAGGAACCGCGTAAGTTGGGACGCTTCGCGCATCCCGCCCCACAACAGGAGGCAGTATGACTCTGATTCAGGAAAAGGTTAATCAGGCAATCGACATTCTCCGTGAGCAGCAAATGGATCTCTGGCTCACGTTCGTCCGGGAGACGAGCGGTGTACGCGATCCAGTTCTGGACCTGCTCATCGGTCCCAACGACCTGACCTGGCCCTCGGCGCTGATCCTGACGCGGGCAGGCGAGAAGATCGCCATCGTCGGCAACCTGGAGAAGGATGCCGCTGCCCGGCTGGATGTTTTCAATACGATCGTCGGCTATGACACCGCGGTGAGCGGGCCTTTGCGGGAGACACTGACCCGCCTCGAACCCAGCCGGATCGCGGTCAACACCTCGAGGAGCAACGTCCACGCCGACGGGTTGACGCACGCCATGTACGAGATCCTGCGTGAGCATTTGCAGGGCACGCCGTACGCGGAGCGGCTGGTCAGCGCCGAACCGGTCATCAATGCCCTGCGCGGACGAAAGACTCCGGCCGAGCTGGAGCGCATCCGCCGGGCCGTCGAGATCACGGACGAAATCTACAAAAAGACGTTCGACTTCATCCGAGTGGGCATGACCGAGCTCGAGATCGGCGAATACATGCACAGGCTGGCGCGGGAGTACGGCGTGGGACTGGCCTGGTCCGTCGAGAACTGTCCTGCCGTCAACAGCGGACCCGACTCCCCCGTGGGGCACAGCGGTCCCACAGACATCAAAGTTCAACGCGGGCACATCGTCCATTTTGATTTCGGAGTCAGGTATGAAGATTACTGCTCCGATATCCAACGTGTGGCTTATGTACTGCAGGAGAATGAAACCGAGGCGCCTCCCGAGGTGCAGCGTGGATTTATAACCATTCGTACCGCCATCGAAAAGGCCCGCGCAGCGATGAAGCCGGGCGTGACCGGCAACTCGATCGACGTGATCGCCCGAGAAATCGTTACCGATGCAGGCTATCCAGAATATCCCTACGCGCTCGGTCACCAGCTCGGACGGGTCGCACACGATGGCGGGGCACTGCTTGGACCGTTGTGGGAAAAGTATAACGACTCACCAAAGCGGAAACTCGAGGCGGGACAGGTCTTCACCATCGAGCCCGGATTGGCTGTCGCGAACTACGGCTACATCGGTCTCGAAGAAGATGTAGTGGTCACGGATCTCGGTACGGAATACATCGGCGAACCACAAAGGGGGATTGTGCTGTTGAAAGGCTGAATACTTTGCGTGAAGGCGGACACAGCATTGCTGTGTCCGTTTTGATATATATATTGGAGAGTCAGGAGGGGGAAACTCTGAATACAGGAAAAAGCACTGAAACGGAATCAATTCCCGGCTGGGCGCGCATCGCGACTGCGTAGCGTGCCTGTGGCAAACATCATAAAGGATAGGCGCTTGTTCCTGTCCGACTTGTGCTATCTATCACTAGCTTGTCTGACATCTCAAAACTATACTTCAGGCTGAGGTATTTATGACAACTGAAGATCCACGAATTCTTGAACTCCGCAGAATGCGCGCAAAGGCGCTCGAGGGCGGCGGTGCAGACCGAATCAAAAAACAGAAAGCAAAAGGCAAACTAACGGCACGCGAACGAGTTGAACTGCTGCTCGACTCGGGCACATTCAACGAGATCGAACCCTTCATCACCCACTCCGAAGATGAGCTGAACCTGCTCACCGAGACCTACTACGGGGATGGAGTCGTGACCGGCTACGGACAGATCAGCGGCAGGACGGTCTATCTGTATTCCCAGGATTTCACGATCTACGGCGGGACCCTGAGCGAGATGCAATCGCACAAGATCTGCCGCGTGATGGACCTGGCCGTCCGCAACGGCGTGCCGTTCATCTCGCTGATCGATTCCGGCGGGGCGCGCATCCAGGAAGGGGTGCGTTCCATGGGCGGTTACGCAGAGATATTCCGGCGCAACGCACAATACTCGGGCGTGATCCCGCAAATCGCGGTCATGCTCGGACCCTGCGCGGGCGGTGCGGCCTACTCCCCTGCCCTGCAGGATCTGGTCATCATGGTCGAGCGTACATCCTTCATGTTCCTGACGGGGCCGGAAGTGATCAAAGCCGTGACTGGCGAAGTAATCGATGCCGAGGCACTGGGCGGCTCGGATGTGCATACCTCCGTCAGCGGTGTGGCCCACTTCAGCGTGAAAACCGAAAAAGATGCGCTCGACCTGGTGCGCGATTATCTTTCCTATCTGCCATCGAACAACGTTGAGAATCCTCCCCATATCAAGCCGACAGACGACCCGGCTTATATGGATGCTTAACTCAACAGCATCGTCCCCATCGATCCATCCGAGCCTTACATCATGCACCAGGTGATCGAGAAAATCATTGATCAGGGCTCGTTCCTTGAATTTCAAGCCAATTGGGCGCGGAACGCAATTGTCGGGCTGGCGCGCATCGGCGGATACAGTGTCGGTATCGTGGGTCAGGAGCCTGCCATCATGGCCGGCGTCATCGACATCGACGCGGCAGACAAAATGACGCGCTTCGTCCGCATGTGCGACTGCTTCAACATTCCGCTGGTCACGTTTGTCGATTCGCCGGGCTTCCTGCCCGGCATCGCCCAGGAACATGGCGGCATCATCCGTCATGGCGCGAAGCTGCTTTACGCCTATTCAGAAGCCACGGTTCCAAAAGTTTGTATCATCACACGCAAGGCTTATGGCGGCGCTTATGTGGTGATGTCCAGCAAGTATCTTGGCACGGATGTAACCTATGCCTGGCCCTCGGCTGAGATCGCAGTATTGGGTGCGGAAGGTGCGGCAAACATCCTGTTCAAGAAACAAATCGAGGAAGCCGCTGATCCTGCCGCAGAGCGCAAAAAACTTGCGAATGAATATCGCGAGAAATTTAATAACCCCTACAACGCGGCTTCCACGGGCTATGTGGACGACATTATCGAGCCGCGTGAGTCGCGCCCGAAGATCATCGCCTCGCTATCGGCACTGCGCGACAAATACGCGCCCGCCCCGCCGCGCAAACATGGGAATATCCCCGTATGAACACCATGCTCATTGCACTTCAAATCACTGCCCTGGGCATGGGACTCGTCTTTGGTGCGATTGTTCTGTTGTGGGGCATGATGATCCTGCTGACAGCCATCACAGCCGACAAAGGCACTTCGCCCTCTCGCAGGGGCACCGCGCCAGCCGAGCCGGCTGTCATTACGGATGGCGACCTGAAGGCCCGGGCCGCGGCAGTCGCGGTGGCCATCGCGCTGGCTGAACAGCAAACCTCCCTTGCACATCCGCTGGCTGATCCGCCGACGGCATTCGTTTCGGCCTGGCAGCTGGGCATGCGCACCAGGCAAATGTATCAAAAAGGTGACTCGATCAAACGCTAAGCACGCCAGACAGGATGACACATGAAATATGTCGTGAAAGTCGCAGATAAACAATATGAAGTGGAGATCGAAGATCTCCATGCCCGGCCCGTGCTCGTACGCGTGGATGGCCAGGAGTTTAAAGTCAGCCCGGAAGACGGAGGCCCGCGCGCAACTCCAAAAGATGCAAAGGAATTTAAACCCGGCGATGTTTCAAAGCATCCCGCAATGTCGAGCATCAGTGCCACGGAACTGACTGCGCCCCTGCCCGGCATCGTGACTGAGGTCTTTGTAAAGCCCGGCGAGGTCATCGAAATGGGTCAAGTCGTTCTCGTCATTGAGGCGATGAAGATGAAAAACAGCATTCGTTCGACCCGCGCCGGAACAATTGCAGAGGTGCTGGTGAGCGCAGGACAGACAGTAGCCCACAAACAGATGCTGGTGAAATTTGTCGACACATTCGTGTACAGATAGACAGGCCATATGGATTTAACATCGTTAGTACCGGAATTACTCAAAGGAATCCTGCACTTCACCTGGGGCAACGCGGTGATGATCACGGCCGCCCTGGTGTTGATCTATCTGGCAGTCTACAAGGAGATCGAGCCGGTCCTGTTGCTGCCGATCGGCTTTGGCTGCCTGCTGGCAAATATTCCGCTGGCCGGCATGACGGCCGCCGAGGGCATGATGGCCGTGCTGTACAACGCCGGGATCGCGACCGAATTGTTTCCGCTCCTGATCTTCGTGGGCGTGGGCGCCATGATCGATTTCAGTCCCCTGCTGGCCCAGCCCAGGATGGCCCTGCTCGGCGCGGCAGGACAGTTCGGCATCTTCGGCACGTTGATCCTGGCGATCCTGATCGGATTTCCGCTGAACGAAGCCGCCTCGATCGGCGTGATCGGCGCGATCGACGGCCCGACCTCCATCTTTGTGGCGGCCAAGCTCGCCCCCGAGCTGCTGGCCCCGATCGCGGTCGCGGCCTACTCCTACATGAGCCTGATCCCGATCATCCAGCCGCCACTGATGAAATTGTTGACGACCCGCAAAGAACGCCTGATCCGCATGGAGTACACACCCAAGCCGATCTCGCAGAAGACCCTGATCGCCTTTCCAATTGTGTTAACCCTGGTCGTGGGCCTGCTGGTCCCTGAGGCGACGCCGCTCATTTCGATGCTCATGCTTGGCAATATCCTCAAGGTCTCAGGGGTCGTGGACCGCCTGAGCAAAGCTGCCCAGAACGAGATCATCAACATCGCGACCCTGTTCCTCGG
>JBAVVF010000734.1:0-7155 GCA_049697155.1 Anaerolineales bacterium | reverse complement strand
CGCAGGGAGGCCAGCAGGATCCAGATCCATGTGAACAGCGCCAGCCACAGGATCAGGTTGCGCATCTTTCGGGACCCCTGGCCGGACGCGGCCACGAAGGAGAGGATCAGCGCCGGAAGCATCGCGTACCAGGCCAGGGCCCGCGGAATGCCGATCAGTTTCCAGATCGGCAGGGTGGGATAAATGATCGTAGCGGGCAGAACCGGCTGGAAAATCCCATAAACGGCGATAAACGGCAGCCGTATCCAGCGTGGGTTTTCATCGAATACTCTTTGCACCCAGCCCGAATCACGTTCCAGCTGGTAGGCATCCAGTCGGACAGCCGCCTGGAACCAGTCATTGATGACGTGCAGCGGCGAGGTAGCCGCAAATTCGCCGGAACGATTGAGGGAGGACGAAAGAAAAAGGAGCCCGACTGCGAATACGATGGCCAGGGCTGCAATCCCCCGCCAGGAAATTTCCCTGCGCTCGCTGGCAAAGAAAAGCCAGCCTGCAAAAACGATGATCGTCACGAGGGCAACCGCCGGCGAGACCAGCAGCATGCCGACCAGTCCCAGGGCGATC
Organism: Anaerolineales bacterium; assembly: GCA_049697155.1. Taxonomy (GTDB): domain Bacteria; phylum Chloroflexota; class Anaerolineae; order Anaerolineales; family Villigracilaceae; genus Defluviilinea. Next base: position 6,591 of record JBAVVF010000734.1, on the reverse strand, counting down.
CACATCCACCCAATGCGATCCTGTAACAGGTTCAGAATGCCGGCTCTGCTGGTGGCCACGATTTCTTCGAAGCGATAAAACCTGTGCACAAATCCCCACAGGACGAGCGTGTTAAATGTAAGCAGGTAGGGCTCCCGCATGGCGGAGGCGCCCAGCAGGATACTGTCGGGATACAAGGCAAAGATCCAGGTCGCGGTCCAGGCCACCTTTTCACCAAACACCTGATTGACCGCCTTCCACAGGAAGGGAATCCCCAGCGCGGCAAAAAAGGCGGAGAGCAGGACCGGCATCAGGGGGCGCTGTGCGTCCGGCGAAAAGTAGCGATACACAAACGTGTTGAATGCCAGCAGCCCGCCGTATTGATCGGATCCATATTGTTTGTTAAACGCGTCGATGACAGGATAGTCGCCGGTTGCCAGCTTCCAGGCCTGATCGTCGCGGCGGTGGGCGTCCGTGAAGACGTAACCGGCCCGGTCGTCTTCGTCCGTATATCCGTAAACCGGCAAAGAAAGGTGCAATGCCACCCCCACCCCCAGCCGTAAAAAGAAAGCCAGGGCAATGATCCAGGCCAGGGTACGGCCGGCATTGGCCCAGGAGAAAACGTTTTTTAGTATGATGAATGAAAGCAGGCAGAGGAAGGAAAAGGAAACAAAGCCGATCATCCAGCTTCCCGCCTGAATGGAGGCAAGCCCTGCGCCAAGTGCAAGAGCCGCGGGGATAATATACAAAAGGTCTTTCGCAGTGAGATATTTCAGTTTCATACAAATCCGTCCAAAATGTTTTCTGCCCGGGAGAGCCAAGTATATCTCTGAACATCCTGCCGCGCCTGGTTGGCCAGGACACGCCTTTGCGCCTGGTTGGCGAGCAGGGATTCGAGCGCAGCTCTCCAATCTCCCACCTCATCCGGCCTGCAAAAAACGGCGTTCTTCTCATTCAGGACTTCACGGATCACCGGCAGGTCCGAGGTAAGGATCGCGCGCCCGGATGCCATGTATTCGAACATTTTCATCGGACTGGCCACCGCGGCCGAGTCGGCGGTCCCGCTCGAGCCCATGATCGAGCGGCTGTAGGGCATCAGCAAAACGTCCGCGGCGGCCTGATAAAGCGGAAGGTCGCGGTTGGGGATGAAGCCGGTGAAGGTGACGTTATCGGAGGCCGCGCGCGGCTTCCAGGCGGCGATGTCCTCCGGCCGGCCGCCCACCCAGACGAAGTGCAACTGCGGGAGGGATTGCGCCAGCGCCAGGAATAGGTCCGCGCCGCGGCCCGCGTACAGATGCCCGGTGCACATCACGGTCGGAGCCTCACGCAGGCCGATTTGATGGCGGGCCGTGACCGGGTCGGGAAGCGCGGCGAAGCGCTCCAGGTCCACGCCGTTCGGTGCGATGACCACTTCCTCCGCAGGGAAGCGTATGTTGAAATCCCATTCCAAAATGTTCACAAGCGCGCGGGTAATGGAGACCAGCCGCTTTCGGCCGCGCACGTTTGCAAAAGCGCGATGCCAGGCCGGGCCAAACAGCCCGGTCGGCTGGATGTGTATCTCGAAGACAACCGGCAGCCGGCTCAACAAACCAAAGACGGCCGATTGCGGGAACCAGGAATAGATCACCTCCGCTTTGCAGGCCCGGGCCCGCCGGAACGCATCCCAGGTGAACCTCCGGCGGCTGGAAGAGGTCAGCCACTCGATGGGAAACTCGGTCTGCAGCCCGTAGTGCGCGCGCAGATCGACAGAGGTCGTTTTGGAGCCAGGGACGAGCAGGGTCACATCATGCCCAAGCTGGGCGAGCGCCTGACAGGCCTTCATCGTCTGCAGGCTGTTGGCAGTGTCGGAGGGGATGGTCGCGCCGGCGATGGCAACGATCCTGCTCACGGGCGGCCCGCTTCCTGCTGGCGCACCTCACGCACGCCGCGCAGAGTGATCAGGCCGATCGATACAATGAAATAACCGCTAAGCAGGGCCGCCTGAGCCAGATAGCCAAAGCGCGGCACGAACACGAATGCCAGAGCAAGCTCGATTACACCAACGACAGCTGCGATCGCAAGCGGATAGCCCGGCTTGCCCAGCGCCAGGAGCAAGGGACGATTCCATGTAAAAACACTGGCAAAACCGTAACCAACGAGCAGGATCAGTAGAGCGGGATAGGCCGGTAGGGCGGCCGGACTGTAAAGAAATGGGATCAGCCACCAGCCGAAAAGCGCCAGCACGCCGCCCGCAAACGATATCCAGGCCGCGGAGATCATGCTGACGCGGCGCAGCAGGGATTTTGTCTCCCGCCATTTGCGTTCGGCGATCGAGCGCGTGATCTCGGCATAGGTAGGCCAGATGAACGGCTCGACCGGCAGTGTCGCCAGGTTGATCAGCGTCAGCGCAATGCGGAAGTATCCCACTTCCGCGAGAGCGACCTCGGCAGGACGCAAAAAGGCCAGTACGCTGGCTGCGCTGTCACGCGCGATCAAATTGACCGTGCCGTTCAGGTTGGTATTGAAGGCAAAGCCGGCAATCTCGCGCCAGTTCTTCACCTGCCTCAACGGCGCCTGCCACCAGTGCGGCCCAAGGGCGGTCTGCAATTCGCGCGCCGCCAGGACGGCAATCGTCATCCCGGCAAATGCCTTGCCCGCGAAGTACGCTGTCAGGATATCGAGAACGTTCCCGCTGTGCAGGAACGCGGCAACGATCAAACCGGCCGTGACGATGCTTTGAACGGCGGTCATGCGCCCGAGCTGATCGAAGCGGCGGGCCGTCTGCAAAATCCCGCGCGACGTTTCGTACACGAGGTTCAGAAGGATCACAATCCCGTAAAATGCGAACAGCGGCGCAGTCTGTGCGCCCTTGCCAAGATAGAGGGCCGCCAGCGGGGTGAGCGCCACCCAGACCAGGTAGGTCAGGATCGAGGTCGCGGTTTCCGCCAGCGCAATATTTTTGATGAGCGCGGCTGCGCGCTCTTTATTCCCTGCCTGTAAGGCATCCCCATAAAACTTGACCACGGCTTCACTCATTCGGAAGGAGAGCAGGTTGTTGACGTTCGAGGTCCAGGCCGTGACCACGGCGATCAGGCCGTAGCCATCGATTCCCACCAGGCGCGTCGCCAGAACGCCCTGGATAAACCCGAGGGCCGCGGAAAGGACATTGCTGCTGAAGAGATACGTGCTGTTCCGCACCACGCGTTTGAACAGCGCATCTTCGCGCAAACCGGAATAGGTTTTTTGAAAAAAGGGAATCATTCGAGGGCCGCCATGCGTCGGATCAGTTGTCCACGCGTTTGAAGACCAGGATGGCGGACTGCCAGCGGCACTTTTCCGCCTTGGGAGAGGACTTCAGTTTGATGTATTTGTCGCTTTCCAGGATCTCCATTACCCATTCCTGCTGCTCGCCTGCCTCGACCAGGACGTAGTCCGTTTCGGCCAGCCACTGTCTGGCAAGAACATCGTTCCAGAGACCGATACGCAGCAGCGCGTCGGTATTCCCGCCAATAAAGAATGAATGGCTAGGATTCAACTGGGGCGGATATATTCTCACATCAGGCAGATAAAGGAATATGGCATTAATCCGTCCATCCCAATAAACCTGGGAGCCAGGTGGGATAACACTGCGTAGATACTTGCCGGACTCTTTATAAGAAGCAAGCACATTCGAGCCGTCGCAATCGAAAAAATCGTTTCCCCGGCCGAGCACTTTGGTGGGGGAGAGCATCAACCCAAGAATGAGCAGTGCGCTCAAGCCGATGATTCCCACTCTGCCCAGCCAGGCCCGGCGAGTGGCATAGAGTCGCCGGGTTCCCATGAGTCCGACCGCGAATAAGACGAGGATCAAAAAACTAACCAGCAGCACAAAAGTCACACGGAACAACAACAGGTGTGGAAGACCGGTTACATTTAATAAGGCATTCCAGACATAAACCCTGTCGAGTCGCTCAATCATTGCTTTGGCAAATGTCGAACTGACATCCTCATGCGCGGTAGAGCCAATGGAGACAATCATAATCGCCACCACGACAAGAACGAGCGTTCGTCGAAAAGAAGAAAGATTTCTGACCAGGAAGCAATGTGCAACGGCCAGGAGGAGGAAACCGAGAAAATCGAAATAACCAACATATAGAAGAATACATGACACACAGATATTGTCAAAAAGGGATGCCTGCATATGCGCAGCGAACAACACCAGGAATAACACCGACATAAAAATTGCCGCCCGCATTCGCCCGCTTAAGCGTAATCCCTTTCGGAACGGCCACAATAACCATACGACGACCGCGCTCAGCAGGGTAATAAAATGAAGGCGAAATGTTAGCCAGAAATAAAGGAATATTCGATAGAGATTCGCAACCTCCACATCGACTTTTGGAAGTCTCTTCCCGTAGATCGCCGAAGGCGGCCGCCACTCGCTCAAAAAGGGGGTTGCCGAGCTGGGTAATCTCACCGCCCAAAGATACAGCACTTCCGGCCAATACCAGAGTGTGCCAATTGCTACCACCAGGAGCCCACTGGCAAGGGCGAGAAACCCGATCTTCCAGCCATATTGCCACCACAGATACAGAAAAAGCAGCGGCAGGACGAATAACATATTTTCGCGGGTCAGGATCATCAATCCCGCCAGCCCGGAACCCAGCATGATCTGCCAGACAGGACGTTTGATGCCCACGGTCAGCACCAGGGTCCACGCCAGCATGACCGCGATCAGACCTTCAGAAAGGGCCAGGGTATAGACCTTGATCTCGGCCGGGTTGAGCGCCATCATCCAGACGGCCCCGGCTGCCCACCATTGCCCGCCCCAGCGTTTGGCGAAGACCCACAGGCCAAGCAGGGTCAGAACTCCCACAAAGATCATGAAGTATCGGGCTGTATCCAGGCCGAGACCAAACCATTTTTGAATATATCCGGGGATCAAAAAAGACAGAACTGCATGATTTGTCCACAGGCCGTAATCCTGGAACGGGACATACTGCCCGGTCGCGAACAACCAGCCTTTGTAAACATACAAGCCTTCATCCAGGAAGGACATCTTCGTCCGGGCGATCTCCACGGCCTGGAGGATATAGGCAGCGAAGCCGGCCAGCGTCAGAAAGGCAGGCAGCCAGGGAAGCGAAATGATCTTTCTTGCCAGATCTGAAATCCTCTGCATTGCTTATCCTTGCTTAGGCTGTCAGGACCTTGCTCGCCCACTTCCGTTCGGCGTTGTACCATTCCACCAGTTTTTCAACGCCCATGCGCATGTTGAACTGAGGCTCCCAGCCAAGCAGTTCACCCGCCTTCGTCACATTCGCCCAGTTGGAACGCATATCGGCCGGGTCGGCAGGCCCGTATTCGACAATGGCTTGCCTGCCAACCACATCCTCGATCAGGCGAATCAGATTGTTGATGGTGATGACCTCGTGCCCGCCCAGATTGATGATCTCGAAACCAAGCGGCTTCAAGGCCGCGATAATACCGCGGGCAATGTCATCAATATAGGTGAAGCCGCGCGATTGTTCGCCGTCCCCGTTGACCCGCACCGGGAGCCCCTCGCTGATCCATTGGACGAAGCGGAAAAGGGCCAGGTCCGGGCGCCCGGCCGGCCCATAGACGGTGAAGAAGCGCACCACGGTCACGTCGATGCCGTGCAAATGATGATAGGCATGCGCCATGGCCTCGGCACCTTTTTTGCTGGCCGCATAGGGCTGCAGCGGCTCACTGCTCGGGGCGGTTTCCGGCGTCGGGTAGGGAGGATTCTTGCCATAGATGCTCGAGGTGGACGCCAGGATGAACTTTGGAATGTTATGCCGGCGGCAAAGCTCGAGCATGTTGACCGTACCTAAAATCGTCGATTCGACGAAGATCCACGGGTTGTGCACACTGGCGCGCACGCCGGCCCAGGCAGCCAGGTTGATTAAACCATCATAGTGCCCGCCCAGCCTGGCGAATACGCTTTCCTTGTCAGCAATGTCCACTTTGTGGAACGTAAACCCGGGCATGGCCTGCAGCCTGCCCAGGCGATATTCCTTCATGCGCGGATCATACGCGTCGTTCATGTTATCGACGCCGACAACCGTATGCCCGTCCTGGAGAAGAAATTCGGCAGTGCGTGCCCCGATAAAACCTGCCGCGCCGGTAACCAGATAATGTGCCATTGGTCTTCCTTCTTGTTACTTGTCCTACAATCTCACAACTTTATCGCTGTTCTTCGCAACGCTGCGGGTCGCGTTGCGGCTGTCGAAGACGAACTTGGCCGATTCGACAATCGCCTTGTAATCATAGACTTTATGGTTGGTAATGATCACGACGGCATCCGCATCCCTGACGGACTTCATCATATCCTTGACGCTCTCCAGGTGCCAGCCATCCGTCTCGTGGTGGATGCGCGGGATGTAAGGATCATGATATTCCACCTGCGCGCCCTTCTTTTGCAGGAGGCCGATCACGTCCAGCGCCGGCGATTCACGCACGTCGTCGATGTCGGGCTTGTAGGCCGCGCCGAGCACGAGCACCTTCGAGCCTTTGAGAGCCTTGGCGCGGTCGTTCAAGGCTTCCATGACCCGGCTGACTACGTAGCGCGGCATATTGGTGTTGATCTCGGAGGCCAGCTCGATGAAACGTGCATTGTAATGGAATGACTTCATC
>JBAVVF010000733.1:0-16017 GCA_049697155.1 Anaerolineales bacterium | reverse complement strand
TCGCCACACTGCCCCTGAGCGGAACAGACGTGAAGACTTCCTCGCCCGGGCCGGGAGACGTGATCGTAATCGTGCGGGGCTGGCCCTGCGGAGTGAATGTACCAAAATCCGTCATCTCCAGCTGGTTGCCGATCAGACGATAATGCCGGACCGTCTTCAAAGTTGGACAGCACATGCTGTCCTCCGTTCCATGGACGACGGCATCCAGGAAGATCTCGCCATCCTTAATGGAAAGCGCGTTCAGCTGGGGCCGGTCATCCACCATGACCGAGGTTTGGAAGACGAATTTTCCATCGATGCCGGCATATACTGCCAGAAAGACAAAGGTACCCGCGCCGCCATAGTTCTCGGCCACCAGCGCGGCAACCTCCTGCGTGCCATCCGCATTCAGATCGCCCACCGCCGCGAAGTCCGTCACGTTGATCGAGAGGTAATCGTCACTCCCGCGCGTCCCCTGCACGAATTGTCCATCGGTCAATTGCAGGATCTGCAGAGCCTCGGTCGCGCCGAGCTGATACGGGGCATTGCGGATCTCGGTCACCTGCGCGGGCAGGGTCGTCGGCCTGGCAGGCACGGCTGTCGCTTCGGGCGCGGCAGTAGACGCAGCCTGAGTCCGGTCGGCGGGACCCGGCGGCGGGGTCGCGGGTCTGCAGCCAAACAGGAAGATGGAGAGCAGCAATAATAAGTGGAGATTGCTTCGGGCTTCGCCCTCGCAACGACATGCTATGGAAGAACGGCTGACCATGTGACGCCTCCGTCGCCGGTTCGATAAAGCGAACGATGATTTTCCGGATCATTGAGATCGACGGTAATGATCCAGCCGGCATTTGTGTTCACAAAGTCCATGCCGGCAAAGGCATCGCCAAAGACGATATCCGGCGAGACCGTGCTCCACGTTGCGGCCGCGTCATGCGTGACGTAAAACTGCTGGCCATTATAGATGACCGCATCCTGGGCCGACAGGAAATCGGACGCGCCGGCATCCGGGATCAATGTCGGTGTGAGAGTCCAGGTGCGGCCGGCATCGTGTGTCACGTAGACTGCGGTCCGGGTTGAGTCGCCCGCCATGCGGACGGCCAGAAAACCATCTCTGTCTGTCACAAGCTGCATCTGGTCTCTGTCTATGCCCAGTTCGAAGTTCTCAGCTCCGGCCGGCAGCTCAAGCTCGACCGGCGACCAGGTGCGCCCGCCATCGTCCGTGCGATGCAGATAGATGGTACCGGGCGAATAAATGACACCGCCCACCCAGGCCGTCTGCATGTCCAGCGGCACCAGGTCAGATTTGAGGCCCCCGAGGGGAAGTGAATCCCCCGCCTGCGGGTTGTTGGGATCGTTGGTATATGTTTGAGTCCAGGTCAATCCGCCGTCGCTGGTCTGGAACACCGCGACCGCATTCGACCCTGCACCCATCCCAAGATCGGCAAGCATCCAGCCATTACTGGCATCCAGAAAGGTCAAGTCTCCCCCGCTGAATGGCACCGTGGATGCGGTCCATGTCAGCCCGCCATCCGCCGTGTAGTAAATGAAGCCGCTGTTCGGATAGTTGGCGAAATCAGGCCGCTGCAGCCAGACATGCTCGTTGTCAAGAATAAATGTTGCCACCGTCCCAACTTCCGTGACCTCAGGCGGCGTGACGTTGTACCAGGTGAGACCGCCGTCATTCGTGCGGACGAGCTGGGATTCGGTCAGGCCCCATCCATCCAGCTCGTTGAAGAATTGGATGCGGATCAGGCCGGGCGCTTCGACCGTCAGCGCGTTGAGCGGAGCCGGCGCGGGTGTATCGGGATAGGGTATGGGCGGCAGCTCGGTGATCCCGGCCGGCGGAACGCCCTCGGCGGGAAACGAAGTGACCGATACGTTGCAGGCTGCCAGCAGCCAGGCAAAGACAATCAGGATGGTTCGCAATTTCATTTGGTATCTCTCCTTACAAGAGATAATAACGGCAGAGGCTCCAGGCGGTTATCCAAGATGCTCAACGATCGTCGCTTCGCCCTGGCCGACGCCCACGCACAGGGTTGCAAGCCCGAACTTTACATTCCCGCGCAGACGCATCTCGTGGACCAGAGTCGTCATCAGCCCCGCGCCGGAGCAGCCCAGCGGATGCCCGATCGCGATCGCACCGCCGTTGACGTTGACGATCGCAGGGTCCAGCTCCAGGTCTTCCATGACGGCCAGGGATTGAACGGCAAAGGCCTCGTTGAGTTCCACGAGTCCGATATCTTTCATCTGCAAACCGGCACGCTGTAAAGCCTTGCGCGTCGCCGGGACGGGGCCGTATCCCATCACGCGCGGCGGGACTCCCGCCGAGGCCGACGCGACGACGCGGGCCAGCGGCTTGAGGTTCAATTCTCTGGCCTTTTCCGCGCTCATGACCAGCAGCGCCGCGGCCCCGTCGTTCAACCCGGATGAATTGCCGGCCGTGACCGTACCGCCCTCCTTTTTGAAGGCCGGTTTGAGCTTTGCAAGAGTTTCCAGCGTGGTATCGCGGCGCGGACGTTCATCCGTCGTCACGGTCTTCGCCTCACCCTTCTTTTGCGGAATGACGACAGGCATGATCTCCTGTGCGAACCGCCCCGAATCGATCGCGGCAACGGCACACTGGTGAGAACGAAGTGCGAAGGCATCCTGTTGCTGGCGCGTGAGGTGCGGACGTTCCGCAGCAATGTTCTCGGCCGTCTCGCCCATCGAGTCCGTGCCATATTTTTCTTTCATAACGGGATTGGGATAGCGCCAGCCCAGCGCCGTATCCCAGGCGGTCAGATTGCCGAACGAGAATCCGGCCTCTGCTTTTGGGACCGAGTAGGGTGCCCGGCTCATCGATTCGACTCCGCCCGCGATGTAAACCTCCCCTTCGCCGGCTTTGATGGCCCGGGCGGCCTGATTGATCGCGTTCAAGCCCGAGGCACACAGCCGGTTGACCGTCACGCCCCCCACTTCGACGGGCAGGCCGGCCAGCAGGGCCGCCATGCGCGCCACGTTCCGATTATCCTCACCTGCCTGATTCGCACACCCAAAAAAGACTTCCTCCACCAGCGCAGGGTTAAGGTTATTGCGCTGAAGGATCTCTTTAATCACGAGAGCAGCCAGGTCGTCGGGTCGAACCGAAGCAAGTGAGCCTCCCAGGGCGCCGATCGGCGTGCGAATGGCATCTATGATGACAACATCGGTCATTCATTCCTCCAATTATTTGTGAATAGATTGTACCATTTGGAAATTAGAAGGTAATATAAAAAACCTGCTATCTTTTAATCAGGAGATCACCTAATGAAATCTCATGATCCTGCCAGACGGAGAGGTTGGTCGTAGGGGCACGATAACCGTGCCCTACAGAAATTTGTCCTACAAAAGAATGACCTTTGGCACGCCTGCTTATGACGCATTACACTAGTCTCAACATTCAAATGGAGACATAATCAGTCTGAAATACTGAGCTATCCGTCAAACTTCTCAGATAAGGAGTGCCGATGCCAGCAAAAGGTTGGATCGAAGTCAGTGACGCGTATTGTAAAGGCTGCGAGTTGTGCCTGAGTGCATGTCCACAGGAGGTAATGGAACTGGACATGACCAGGCTTACCCCCAAAGGCTACCACCCCGCGCACACATTCAAAGATGGATGCACGGGGTGTGCTATTTGTGCGCTGGTCTGTCCGGACGCAGCCATCACAGTCTATCGCGAGATCACCAAGGCCGTTCCTGAAACAGCATAAGTACAGCCACAGAGACCACAGAGAATCCTGGGAAACCTTTCCAAAAATCTCAAAGAACTCTGTGCGCTCTGTGGCAATGATGGAGAAATCAATGACACGTGAACTATGGAAAGGCAACGAAGCCATCGCCGAAGCGTCGGTTCGGGCGGGCCTTGAAGCCTATTTCGGTTACCCGATCACCCCGCAAACAGAGATCCTCGAATATCTTTCCAGGCGTATGCCTGAGCTCGGACGTACGTTCGTACAGGCCGAGTCTGAACTCGGCGCGATCAACATGGTCTACGGGGCGGCCTGCGCGGGCGTCCGCGTCATGTCCACCTCGTCCAGCCCGGGCGTCAGCCTGATGATGGAGGGACTCTCCTACATCGCCGGCACGGAAATCCCGGCGGTGCTGGTCAACGTGATGCGCGGCGGACCGGGACTCGGTAACATCGCGCCTTCGCAGGCGGATTACAACCAGGCCGTCCACGGCGGCGGTCACGGCGATTACCAGCCCCTCGTGCTGGCGCCGGCCTCGGTGCAGGAGGCGATCGACCTGACGGTCCTGTCCTTCGACCTGGCGGAGAAATACCGCTCGATCTGCATGGTCATTCTCGACGGCTGCATCGGCCAGATGATGGAACCCGCCCAGATGCCGGAGATGAAACCCGTCAAGCGCGCCAACTGGGAGTGGGCCACCGACGGGCGGATGGGCAAGCGCGAGCGCCGCGTCCTGACCTCCATCTATCTCGATCCCCCGCAGGAAGAGGAGATGAACCTCCGGCAGATCGCCCGCTGGAAAGCCGCGCAGGCCAACGAAGTCCGCTACAAGGAATATTTCCTCGACGATGCTGAATTCGTGATCGTTGGTTTCGGGACGGCCGGACGCGTGGCCCTTTCGGCCGTGCGGACTGCGCGCCAGCAGGGCATCAGGGTCGGCTTGCTGAGGCCGATCACCCTCAGCCCGTTCCCGCATCAGGTCCTCGACCAGCTGGCGGGACACGTGAGCGCCTTCCTGGTCACGGAGATGAACTCCGGCCAGATGCTGGAGGATGTCCGCCTGGCGGTGAAGGGCCGCGCACCCATCGAATTCTATGGACGGATGGGCGGCATGGTGCCCTTCCCGGATGAAATTCTGCACGAGATCCAGCGCATGGCCGCGGGACCTTTATCGGTCGATTCCAACCCGCGCGATGAGTGGTACGAGCGCATGATGGCAGCGAGGTAAAAATGACAATGACTGCTCCGAACAATCTGGTTTACAAGCGACCCGCAGGCTTTACCGATACGCCGACTCATTACTGCCCCGGCTGCACGCATGGCGTGGCGCACCGCCTGGTGGCGGAAGTGCTGGAAGAGATGGGCATCCTCGAGAGAACGATCGGCGTCGCGCCGGTGGGCTGCTCCGTCTTCGCCTACAACTATTTCGATACCGATTTCGTCGAAGCGCCGCACGGACGCGCCCCCGCCATGGCCACCGGCATCAAACGCGTCCTGCCTGATCGCATCGTCTTCACCTACCAGGGCGACGGCGATATGGCTTCGATCGGCACCGGCGAGATCGTCCACGCGGCGGCTCGCGGCGAGAACCTGACCGTGATCTTCATCAACAACGCCAACTTCGGCATGACCGGCGGACAGATGGCTCCGACCACGCTGCCGGGCATGAAGACCACCTCCTCCCCCAACGGGCGGGATGTGGAGACCCAGGGCTATCCCATCCGCATGGCGGAGATGCTGGCAACCCTGGATGGCGCAGGCTACGTGGTACGCCGCTCGCTGCACGATCCCAAGAATATTCGTCTGGCGAAGAAAGCCATCCGTCTGGCCTTTGAGACACAGGTCCGCGGACTCGGCTTCTCGATGGTCGAGCTGCTTTCGACCTGCCCGACCAACTGGGGCATGACCCCCGTTGAGTCGTTGAAGTTTGTGGAAGGTCACATGGTACCGTTCTATCCACTTGGCGATTACAAGGTGGCAGCGGGTGTGGCACAGGTAAAAATTTAATGTCGTTGCGAGGAGCGTAGCAACGAAGCAATCTCCCCTCCCAATGAGCGAAACTTGTTGATAAGCTTTCGTCAATAATGAGGAGATTGCTTCGCAAAGAACGCTCGCAACGACATGGAGGTTATGATGCAAAAAGAAATCATCATCGCTGGGTTTGGCGGACAGGGTGTTCTGTTCGGCGGGCAGGTGATCGCCTATACCGCCATGGAGGCAGGCAAGGAAGTGACCTGGATTCCATCCTATGGTCCCGAGATGCGCGGCGGGACGGCCAACTGCACGGTCGTCATCGCCGACGACGAGATCGGCTCGCCGCTGGTGGAGAATCCGCCGCTGGCCATTGCCTTGAACCTGCCTTCCTTCGACAAGTACGAAGAACTGCTTGCCACGGGCGGCACACTGATTGTCAATCAATCCATGGTGGACCGTCCGGCGAAGCGCAAGGACATTCACGTTGTCTTTGTCCCCTGCAACGAGATTGCCGAAGAGGTCGGCAGCAAGAAACTGCTCAACATGGTCGCGGTCGGCGCGCTGTTGACTGCCCTGCCTGAAATCAAATTGAAGGATGTCGAAAAGGTACTGGCAGCCCATCTGCCCGAGCGGCACAAACATCTCCTGCCGAAGAACTACGAGGCGCTGAGGAGAGGGTTTGAGGCGGCGCAAAAGGTGCTGGCGTAGTTGGGTAGTTTGATAGTTCGATAGTTTAGTAGTTGGGAACCCGTTTCACTCGAGGCGGGTTCTTTTTTACTCGTATAATACTGTCAACCGGGCGGGAGAGGAATAAGAAGGTCTTCAAAAAGACCAGGAGAGATACATTACAAGGATTTACGGCAAAATGACGGTATGAATTTTCCAGGAGAGGGCTAATATCAAAAGCCTCGTACCAGGTGGGCTATTTTTTCCGGCTCCAGATTACTCTATAATAGTGACAAGGAGGTTCAGCCTTTGTCAGATATTTGCAGCGCCAGCTCGCTACACGAAAGCCCATCGTGCAAGGAGCTGTGACCGAAGACTGCCTGGCAGTCTTCACCTATCAAAGAGACAAAAGGAGAACGAAATGACGAACCAAAGCAAGCTGATCCATTTTCTGGTTGTCGGTGCCCTTCTGGCAGCGCTCGTCCTGAGCGCATCGGTACCGGCCTCGGCCAAGTCCCAGGTCCAAAGCCTGGATCCGGACACGCAATTCTACGTGCCCAAGCCGCAGCACGGAGCCAGGCAGCAAATTGGCAATCTCATCTCCACTGGCAATAAGGATGAGGCCGAATTGATCCGGACGATGATCGAGACCCCGCAGGCGGTCTGGCTGACGGCGGGTACACCTCACCAGGTCCAGCAGGAGGTCAGGCAGACGGTCCAGCGCGCCGCCGCCAAGGATACCGTCCCCGTGCTGGTCGCCTACAACCTGCCGTTCCGGGACTGCGCGCAGTATTCGGCGGGCGGCGCCACCAGCGTGGCGGAGTACAAGGCCTGGATCGACGGCTTTGCCGCCGGCATCGGCAATACCACAGCCGTCGTTATCCTCGAGCCGGACGGGTTGGGAATCATCCCCTGGTATAACCCCTTCGGCGATCGCGACACATGGACGACCAATCCGAACTATGAGTGGTGCCAGCCTGCGGAGGCCGATCCGGCCACCGCCGCGGCCGAGCGCTTCGAGATGCTGAACTACGCGGTCGACAAGCTCAAGGAGAACGCGGGCACGAGCGTCTACCTGGACGCGACTCACAACGGCTGGCTCGGTGCGGGCGACGCGGCCGACCGGCTTTACCAGGCCGGAGTCCTCGATGCCGATGGCTTCTTCCTGAACGTTTCGAACTTCCGATTGACCGAGCACCTTGTCAAGTACGGCTCCTGGGTTGCCAAGTGCATCTGGTTTGGTGATCCCGGTTCCGGTTCCTGGGGCGCCGGTCACTTCGAGTGGTGTGCCAGCCAGTACTCCTCGCCCTTCGGCCCCGTGGACCCGAACGACTTCAGCACCTGGGTCTACACGGACCAATGGTATGCCAACAACGTCGAGAACCAGAGCTGGGTGCCGTATCCCGGTGACGCCGGGTTGAAGCACTTCGTCATCGACACCAGCCGCAACGGTCAGGGCCCCTGGACCCCGGCGGTCAGCTACCCGAGTCCGGAGGATTGGTGCAATCCGCCCGACCGCGGCCTGGGCCTGCTCCCGACGGCAGACACAGGCTTCGAGCTGGTCGACGCCTACCTCTGGATCAAGATTCCCGGCGCATCTGACGGGGAGTGCACGCGCGGTCTCGGACCCGCCGGCGAGACGATCGACCCTGAATGGGGCGTGATCGACCCGGCTGCCGGGGCCTGGTTCCCCGAAATGGCACTCGACCTGGTCCAGAACGCCAACCCGCCTTTGCCCTGACAGTCGCCAACTCAAATAATCAAGAAGGAGCAGGATGGAAACGTCCTGCTCTTTCTATTTCTACGTCAGGATGTGTACAATTCATGGGTATCTATGAAAATCAACATCACGGGATGTGCTATACGAACTGAACATCGATCCGGGCGGGCATACCGGCGCATTCTGGGCCGCCCACATGGAATCGTACCCGCTCTGGTTCGCGGAGGGGTGGGAATAACGTTTTACAAACCACGGGTTTTCACCGAATAGAACAACAAAAATCTGTGCCAATCCGTGTACATCCGTGGCAAAAAAGGGGCAAAGCGTCGTTTCTATGTTGTTGCCAGCTTCAAATTAGTGTATAGTATTCGGAACATTACATCTTCTTCAAAGCCCTATTCAAATATTTGTTCATACCGAGGAGTAAAGAATATGGCCAAAAAGAAAATCAAGATCAATCGCGCGCCTGTCCTGACGCTGTGGGCCGCGGTTGTGGCAGAGCGGCTTGGCTATGACAAGGAGACAGCATTAACCCTTGGCAAAGCCGTGGCGGGACTCAACGCCCAGTCCAAAGGGAGGAAACTGGGGATCTACGAAGAGAAATCGGAAGAGGAAAGAAAAAAGAGGAAAGATGAACCCGCCGACGTTGAGTTTGTCGAGATCCTCGGGCGGGGCGTGCCGGCCGTCAAAACGCCGCATGGACTGCGGGCCGCGATCGAGGGGGAACCGGTTTATGCCGAAAGTGTAGAACTCTATTTGAAGCAGAAGTTCGGCGATGATTTCGACGAGGCCCGCGCCGCCATGCAGAAGCTGGCCAAGGCCTATACCCCCAAACAATTGGAAAGCAAAGCCTACGGGCTGTATGAAAAGTTCCGCCCGGAGATCCCCGAAGGCAAGAAAGGCTGGGGCGCGAAGGGCGAGCTGGATCTGGACTACATCCGCTCGCTGGCAGAGTGAAAAGTGAAATAAACCGCCCGTCTCGCCTGAGACGGGTTTTTCTCCTGTAAAATGAGGAAACTATCGAGCGGAGTGTCAACGTAGAGATCTGGAGGGAAGATGCATGAAGTAACATTGCTTATCAATATTGCAGCGGCCCTCGTGGTAGCTTTTTTCGGCGGGCTGATCGCCCGGCGGATCGGACTGCCAACCATCGTCGGATATATGCTGGCGGGAATTGTGATTGGTCCTTTCACGCCCGGGTTCGTGGGAAATACGGAAACGATCAGCCAGCTTGCCGAGCTGGGCGTGATCTTCCTGATGTTCGGAGTCGGACTGCACTTCTCGCTCAAGGATCTCATGCGGGTGCGTTCCATTGCCCTGCCAGGCGCCCTGGGGCGTATGGCGCTGACGGTTTTACTGGGTTTCGGGCTTAGTCAACTATGGGGCTGGGGTGTTCCATCGGGAATTGTCATCGGCCTGGCCATATCGATTGCCAGCACCGTTGTCCTGCTGCGCGGACTCACAGATCATGGGTTATTGAATACACAGCCAGGCCAGGCAGCAGTCGGCTGGGTCGTCGTCGAGGACCTGGCAACGGTGCTGATCCTTGTCCTGATGCCGGCCCTCGCCAACACCTCAGATGGATTCGACTGGGGCAATCTGGGCCTGACCCTGCTCAAAGCCGCCGGTTTCATCGTCCTGGTACTGTTCGCGGGAACCCGCTTCATTCCCTGGCTGCTGATGCGCATTGCTCATACCCGGTCTCGTGAACTGTTCATCCTGGCAATCCTGGCAATAACCCTCGGCATCGCTCTCGGCGCGGCGGAACTCTTTGGCGTTTCCCTGGCGCTGGGAGCATTTGTCGCCGGAGTCGTCGTCAGCGAATCGCCGCTCAGCCATCAGGTCGGCGCGGATGTTTTGCCGTTCCGGGAAGCCTTTGCCGTGCTGTTCTTTGTTTCCATCGGGATGCTCGTAAATCCAGCCTACCTGTTCAATAACATTGGCTCGATCCTGGTGTTGACCGGGTTGATTGTGGCCGGCAAGGCACTCCTGAGCATATTCCTGGGCATTTTGTTCTCGTGGCCTTTGCGCACGACGCTCGTCCTGGCGGCCGGACTGAGCCAGATCGGCGAGTTCTCGTTCATTTTGGGACAGGAAGGACTGGCACTCGGACTGCTCGGACAAGACCAGTATTCCCTGATCCTGGCAGGTGCACTCTTATCGATCACATTGAATGGGCCGATGTTCCGTCTCATCGGCCCGCTGGAAAAACGGCTGGAACGGATTCCGGCCGTGTGGAAGTTGTTGAATCGACGCTCTCCTCCGCCGCCCCACATCGAGGAATCGATTGAAGATCACGTGGTAATCATCGGTTACGGGCGCGTCGGCCGGCACATTGTCACGCTGCTGGGACAAATGGGAATCCCACATCTGGTGGTGGATGCCGATGCGGGTCGGATCGAGGAACTGGACCGCAAAGGCATCCCGAGCCTCTTTGGAAATGCAGCCAACTCGGAGGTGCTCCGGCATGCCGGGCTGGGACGCGCCCGGGCGCTGGTCGTCGCCGGCCCCGATCAGGATGCCAGTGAACTGGTCGTCGCCGCGGCCCGCGACCTGGCCCCTGAACTACCGATCATCGCCCGCTCTACGTCCGAGGAAGGGACGAAACAGCTGACACGCCTGGGCGCCCAGGATGTCATCCACCCGGAGCTGGAAGGCGGGCTGGAGATTGTGCGGCACACGCTCCTGCAGCTGGGCTTTCCCCTGCAGGAAATTTACCGCTACACCGATGCGGTCCGCCGTGACCATTACGATCTGCAAGTCAACACGGAAGAGGAGCACCGGCTCTTACACGATCTGGTGGATGCCGTCAGCAGCATCGAGATCCGCTGGTTCCGCCTCCCCGAAAATAGCCCTCTCGTCGGTCAGACGCTGGCGGATGCCAATCTGCGTGCGAAGGCCGGCGCGTCGGTGGTGGCGATCCTGCGCGAACGACAGCTGATGGCCAACCCGAAATCCATGACCGTTTTTCAAGCCGGCGACCGGATCGGGCTGATCGGCGAGAAGGAGGAGATCGAGGCAGTGGAAAGGTTGTTATCTGAGTCTGCCTCCGAATCAGAGTCCAGCCACACAGGTGTCGAATAGGAAACCTGACAACATCCGATTTTATCCGGATGCATGGATACGCTCCCGGCACGGCGGGCGCATCTGGGTAGAATCGGAAGGCCAGCGCAAAGGAAGTATGTTTTGCTTCACACTCCCCATCAAGGAATAGAATTTATGAAGAATGAAACTGTCCATGGCGTCTCCCTTCCCAAGATCGGCTTTGGGACATGGAATATTGGCGGCGGTTCGGGCCCGGACCCGAAAATGGATTCCCCCTCCCTGGCCGCGCTGCGCGCCGCGCTGGAGACCGGCTACACCCACTTCGACACGGCCGAGATCTACGCGGATGGTCACAGCGAGGAACTGCTCGGAAAGGCCGTCCGCGAGTCCGGGATGCCGCGCGAGTCGCTGTTCATCACGACCAAGGTATCGCCTGAGCACCTGCGATATGACCAGGTCCTGCGCTCGTGCGAGAACAGCCTGCGCCGCCTTCAAATGGACTACGTTGACCTGTATCTCATCCACTGGCCGCCGCGGGCCGGCACGAAGATCGACGATGCCTTCCGGGCCATGAACCAGCTGGTGAAAGATGGCAAAGTGCGGCATCTCGGTGTAAGCAACTTCAAGCTGAAACTGCTCAAAGAGGCGCAATCTCTCTCTGAGACACCCATCCTGACGAACCAGGTCCCGTATCGCCTGCCAGACCACAGCTATGTCGAAAACGGGGTGCTGGAGTACTGCCAGCAGAATGATATTTTGATCACCGCCTACTCGCCGGTTAAGTTCCGCAACCTGCCCGTCAACCAGGCCATCCGGGCCATCGCCGAGGCGCATGCCGCGACGCCCTTCCAGATCGCGCTGGCATGGCTGGTCACCCAGCCCCGTGTCATCACCATCCCGATGTCGCTGAACCCTGAGCACATCCGGGAAAACTTCGCCGCGGCCGAGATCGAGCTATCCGGGGAAGAATTCCGGACGTTGAGCGCGCTGTACCAGGCTTGAACCCGGGAAATCCAATCACCGGAGAAACACCGTATACATAGATGAAAGAAGCCGCTGCACCTGAAATCGAAATTATCGAACAGCAGGAAGAGGAGACCGAGCTTGAACCGCTTTATCGCGTCATTATTCACAATGACGATGTCACGCCCATGGACTTCGTAGTCCACGTGCTGAAAACGATCTTTTATCAATCGAATCCCAAAGCCTACGAGATCATGCTCATCGCACATATCACCGGACTGGCTTATGTGCAGACCCTTCCCAAGTCGGAAGCCGGGAAACGCATCCACAAGGCGCACTTCGCGGCCGGGCTGGAAGGTTATCCGCTGCATTTCTCGATGGAGCCCGAATGACATCTTCGAATGTAGAGACTCTTACACAAATCAATCTGGACGATCTTATTTCATCGTTTGGCTGGCAGAACCATCCCTTTCTGGCCCGTCTTCTGCGCCGCACGCTCATTTCCCCGCCGCAGAAGTTCGCCCACCAGATGGTCGAGTTTGACTCCGCCATCGGCTCGCAGGGATTGGTGGAGGCTTCGCGGCTGGCCATCGGGCGCTTCGTCGAGGATATCCGGGTCTTCGGCCGCGCGCGGATCCCGACTTCATCGTTCCTGGCTTTGTCCAATCATCCCGGCATGACCGACACGCTCTCGCTCTTCATCGCGCTCGCTCGCCCGGACCTGAAGATCATCGCCCTCGACCGGCCTTTCCTGAATGCCCTGCCCAACATGAGCAAACAGCTGGCCTACGTGACGGAGGACTCGGGCGCGCGCTTCACGCTCATCCGCCGGGTCAGCGCGCACCTGCGCCGCGGCGGCGCGGCGCTCACCTTCCCGGCCGGGCACATCGAGCCCGATCCGGATGTCCAGCTGGGCGCGGCTGAATCGCTGGATTCCTGGACCGACAGCGCGGGTGTCTTCATCCGCATGGCCCCGGAGACGCCCGTCCTGCCTGTGCTCGTACGCGGCGTCGTTCGCAGGAAGACGGTCAACCATCCGCTCGTCCACTTCAAGCGAGGGCCCGAAGAGCGGCAAAAGCTCGCGGCCGCGCTGCAACTGCTGGCCCACGTCATGTTCGGGCAGAAGGACGTGCATGTCCGTGTGCAGATTGGCAAACCGATCTACGCCAGGGATCTGGGCACCACCGAAACGAAGGTGATTCATCGAGCCGTGCTGGCCGAGATGCAGCAATTGATCGAGAATCCACCCCTGGAGGAAGGGGAAAGATTATTGTGAACTCCCCTTTGCCTCAGCCTTCTCCTGAAGCGGGAGAAGGTCTGTTTGTTCTACGCCCTGTCATTCCCATAGCAGAAAAGATACATAACAAGGGGAAGGTGTTTCGCGCTCTCCGCCTCCTGACAGTGTATTCCCTGCTGGCAGTTCTCCTGTACTTTGCTTTCCGCGACGTTCCCTTCAGCCAGATCTGGCAGGCGCTCACACAACTCCATCTGCATCAGATTGCCATCCTGCTTGGCCTCAACGCGGTGGTGATCCTGTTCGTCACTGCACGCTGGTGGGTCATTGTGCAGGCTGAGAATCCGGCTATTCCATTTCTGGCCCTGGTCCGCTATCGCCTGGCAGTCTTCGGGTTGAGTTACTTCACGCCGGGACCTCAGGTGGGCGGGGAACCTTTGCAGGTGCTCTATCTGCAGCGGAATCACGGTATTTCATTTGCGCGCGCCACTTCCGCCGTAATCATGGATAAACTGCTGGAACTCCTGGCAAACTTCATTTTGATCGGGATCGGTCTAACGGCGGCCGTGCGGGTTGGATTGATCTCACGGAGCGGCACGCAGGCCCTCGGGAGTCTGATCCCCGTGGCACTGATTTTGGTATGGCCGGTCGTCCATTTGATCCTGCTTTATCGCGGCAAATATCCCATCTCCAGCCTGCTGCGCTCCGCGGCGGTTTTCATCGGCAATCCCGATTGGGTGCGTCTGATCATCGTCTCGGAACGAATGGCGGCTGCATTTACACGCAGAAAATTAAGGGCATTGCTGCTCGCGCTTGGATTTTCGCTGCTGGCCTGGGCAGGCATGGCCGCGGAATATTTTCTGATGGCTTCCTTTTTGAACGCAAATCTTTCGTTTGAACAAACGCTGGCGGCACTCAGCGCCGCCCTGCTGGCGTTCCTTTTGCCGCTGCCCGGCGGGCTCGGTGCGCTGGAAGCCGGCCAGGCCTACGCGCTGACGACGCTGGGATATGCACCCGTCATCGGAGTCAGCCTGGCGCTGATCATGCGGGCGCGCGACATCCTGAACGGCGGCATCGGTTTGCTTCTGGCCGGAAGGTTTATTCGTGATATTCATCCCTACCGACAGATCTAAATCCTAATGCAAGGTAAAATGGGGACAGTGAAACGAAAGATCCTGTACTTCACCGCGCCGCGCCAGGTGGAGCTCCGTGAGGAGTCTCTGTCTGCTCCCGGCGCGGACGACGTGCTGGTGGAGACGATCTGCTCCGCGATCAGCGCAGGCACGGAAATGCTGGTCTACCAGGGTTGCTTCCCGCGTGACCTCGAGACAGATCCGGCGATCTCCGCTTTGCGCGGCGCCTTCAAGTATCCGCTCCCGTTCGGGTACGCGTGTGTCGGAGTAGTGAGGGATGTTGGTAAAGAAGTAAATAAGGAATGGTTGAATAAGTCAGTATTCGCGTTTCAACCACATTCTTCACATTTCATCACGAATCCCGATTCCCTATTACCAATCCCCCATTTCCTCTCCCCTGAGACTGCCTGCTTTCTGCCAAACATGGAGACGGCCGTCAATCTGGTGCAGGACGCCGCGCCGATCCTGGGTGAACGCGTGCTGGTCCTCGGCCAGGGTGTTGTCGGTCTGCTGACAGCTTCGCTGCTCAGCGAATTTCCACTCGAAACATTAGTCAGCGCGGATTGTTATGAACTGCGGCGCAGATTATCGCCGGTCGCGCCTGGCCTGGCACTCGACCCGAACGCGCCGGATTTTCATCAGGATGCAGCGCGCCTCCTCGGCGGCAGCGCCGACTTAACCTTCGAGCTGAGCGGGCGTCCGGAAACTCTCAACGACGCGCTGGCCCTGACCGGTTTCTCCGGCCGGATCGTCATCGGGTCGTGGTACGGAGAAAAGCGCGCCGAGATCGATCTGGGTGGGGCCTTCCACCGCTCACGGATCAGGTTGATCTCTTCGCAGGTCAGCACGCTCGCCCCGGAACTATCCGGCCGCTGGGACAAGGCCCGCCGCTTCGAGGCGGCCTGGAAAGCTCTGGAGAGAATCCAGCCTGGAAAATGGATCGCCCATCGCTTTCCCATCGAAAAGGCGCGAGAAGCCTATCAACTGCTGGATGAAAATCCGCAAGAGACCATCCAGGTTGTATTCAAGTACAACACATGAAATTTCACTATACAAACCTCGACACCTGCCACGCGGCGACCGGACTGGTCGTCGTCATTGACGTCATCCGCGCGTTTACCAATGCGCCATTTGCTTTTTCACGCGGCGCCAGGGAGATTCATCCCGTCAGTACGGTGGAAGAGGCTCTGAAGCTCAAAGCCGCGATCCCCAATTCACTGGTTTGTGGAGAGGTAGGCGGCATACCGCCTGAAGGATTTGACTTTGGCAATTCACCGACTCACACCCAGGAACTGGAACTAAGCGGGCGCACCATCATTCAACGCACCGGCGCAGGCACTCAGGGAATTGTACGAAGCGTCAGTGCTGATGTTATGCTGGCGGCAAGCCTTGTGGTCGCGAATGCAACAGTCACACATATTCGCAATCTCGGAGCAGATAAGATCACCTTTGTGATCACAGGTCAGGCCGGTGATGGAAGAGGCGACGAAGATCTCGCCTGCGCCGAATACTTCGAAGCATTGTTAAGAGGGCAGGAACCTGATTCGGCGCCTTTCATTGAGCGTGTTTACAAATCCTAGGACGCCCGCCTCCACC
>JBAVVF010000732.1:0-1750 GCA_049697155.1 Anaerolineales bacterium | reverse complement strand
CACCTGGAGTGAATATGTATCTTTTCAGCGAACTTCAGATTGTTCCTTTGGCCCTGTTATTTCTGCTCTGGGGAGTCAGCGGCTGGCTGATGACTTCCCGCTGGTTTGAGCTGGAGCCTCACGAGCGGGGTCTGATCGGCTTCGGGCTGGGGCTGGCCGTTGCCAACTGGCTGGGAAATTTTCTGGCGCGCTTCCTCCCGATGTCCATGGCTTTTTGGGCTGCGGCGCTTTTGACCCTGACTCTGGGACTCTGGGCCGCCTGGCCGTTGAACCGGCAATTGTTCCCGGAGCGGCCCAAAATCCAATGGTCGCTCTGGCTGCTATTCGGCATGGCCGTATTTGTTTTGACGTTGATCGGGCGCGGCCTGGGCATGCTCGATGACTTTCAGAATATGCCCACCATTTCGGTCATGGCGACCGGCGATATCCCGCCGCATGTGCCGGGCGCGCCGGATGTACGCTATGGCTATCATTATTATTTGATCCTGCTGGGTGTCCAGTTTATGCGTGTGGCCTCTGCGCCTCCCTGGACCGCGCTGGATCTGGCCCGGGGCGTGACCCTGGCACTTGCCATCGTCCTCGTCGGTTTCCTGGGCTGGCGCCTGACTCGCAGTAAAACGGTTGCGTGGGTCTCGGCCCTGTTTTTCATGTTTGCCGGGGGCACACGCTGGCTCCTGCTTCTTCTGCCCGTCAGGCTATTGAAAAGCATATCTTCCGGGCTGACTCTCATTGGATCGGGAGAGGACACTGCCTCCAGCCTTCTGGAAGCCCTTGCGCGGCCGTGGGAGGTGGCCGGGAACGGGCCGATCCCCTTTCCCTTCGCGTTCGTGAACGGTGTCAATTCTCCGGCGATCATGGCTCATAATGGTTTTGGGGTATCTGCAGGACTCCTGATGCTCCTGATTCTGCTGCTGGCCAGCCGGCAAACGACATGGAAAGCCGGACTGCCTCTCACCATTCTTCTGGCCTCGCTGGCCCTGGCGAACGAAGTGGATTTTGCTCTTCTGTATCTTGGAATTATGCTTGTGGGCGTTGTCTGGCTGGTGCAAAACAAAACCATTCGCCCGCCTCATTCAGCCCGGTTCTGGATCGTGATCGCCGTCCTGGCGGGTATCTTTGCGGTCATCCAGGGCGGTCTGCCGACGGAAGTCCTGCGCGGCCGTTTAAATCCGTCCGCGGCGCAGGCGGATTCATACTTTAAGGTCGGCTTTTCCATTGTGCCGCCGACGGTCATCTCCTCCCATCTTGGAAAACTATCCATTCTGGATCCGGTCCAGTTACTGGCAGCCTTATTCGAAGTGGGACCCATCTGGCTGGCTCTGCCCCTCGTTATGATCTGGGGATCCAAAGCTTTGCGTGAAGAAAAGTGGTTCGAGGCGGTTCTGGTCGCTTCAGCAATTCCAAGCCTGCTCTCGGTTTTTATCGAGTATTCGGGGAATGCAGGCGTTACAGCGACCACGCGCCTGCTGGCGAACCTGTTTTTCGTGTGTAAGATTCTGGCTGTCCCCCTGTTTTGGTTATGGCTGCAAAATCAGGCCGAATGGAAGCATCATATTGTCCACGGGCTCGGCCTCGTTGCTGTCCTGGCTGGCTTTGTGCTTTTTGCGATTCAGCTGATTGCCATCCCGCGCCCTGTGTATACCTACTTTCTGACGGACATGGATGCCCGCTTTTATGATCAGTACTGGGATCGTCTCTCTCCGCCCTCGGCCTGGAACCTCGACCCGGACTGTTCGCGCGCCCCGGCCGT
>JBAVVF010000731.1:0-1778 GCA_049697155.1 Anaerolineales bacterium | reverse complement strand
TACGACCACGGGTATCACCGATGGCCCGTTGCTCGCGGGCGTCCGCTACCACGGCGACCGGGCCGAAACCAACTCGCTCATCCTGCGCTGCGAGACCGGAACGCGCCGCATCATCCAGGCCGAACATTTGATCGCGGAGGATCTGTACGCCTTGTGATTTCCCCCCTATGGGGGAGAACGATCACCCGATCAGGGATGGCACTTTTCAAACCGGAGAACTACAATCAAGCCACAGCATATCTGCCAAACCGCATACGCGCATCTCCATAGAGAAAGTGGCATGACCAGGCACCTGCGCCGCATATACACCAGGCGCTTCTATGTATCCGTAGCCTCGCTTCGATAACGGGCCTGATACAAGGCTCAAGCTAGGAGGATAGTATGACCGTGCTGAATGCCGACAAGGTGCTCGACTGCACCGGAATGCTGTGCCCGCTTCCGGTCATCAAGACCGCCAAGGCGATCAAGGAGCTGCAGATCGGCCAGGTGCTGAAGCTGATCGCCACCGACCCCGGAGCGCAGCCCGATATGGAGGCCTGGTCCAGGCAGACTGGACATGAGCTGCTGGATTCGCATATGGAGAACGGGGCGCTCATTTTTCACTTCCGGCGTACGAAATAGCTCGTCAAGGAGGGAAGATCATGTCCAGATCTGATCCGAATACTCCCAAACGCCTGGCGCTGATCGCCAGCAAGGGCACGCTCGACTGGGCATACCCGCCCTTCATTCTGGCCAGCGCGGCCGCATCGATGGGATGGGAGGCCGGGATCTTCTTCACCTTCTACGGCCTCACATTGCTCCAACGTGAGCTGACCGCCGCCGTCTCGCCGCTGGGCAACCCGGCTATGCCGATGAAGCTGCCGTTCGGCCCGGAGGCGGTGCAGCATGCCAACCTGCCGATTCCAACGATGTTCATGGCACTTCCTGGTTTCAACGCCGCCGCTACCAGCCTCATGAAACAGACCTTCGCCAAGAAAGGAGTCGCCACGGTCGGTGAGCTGCGCGAGATGTGTGTCGACCTGGGGGTGAGGATGATCGGCTGCCAGATGACCATGGACGTCTTCGGCTTCACAAAAGAGGATTTCATCGACGGGACCGAGATCGGCGGCGCCGCGATGTTTCTCGAGTACGCGGCCGATGCGGACGTCTCACTGTTTGTCTGATTGGAGATTAGAGATTGGAGATTGTCCCGTTCTCTTATCTCTCATCTCTCCGAAAGAGAGTTAATCGTGAGCGACGACGGCGTCAAGAAAATCCTATACGTCCAGACCCATGGCCGCGACACCCCCGAATGCAGCGCCACACCGTTCTTCCTGGCCGCGGCCGGGGCTGCGATGGATAACGAAGTTGGGATCTACTTCACTATGAACGGGCCGCAGTTGCTGGCCAAAGGCGCGCCGGAGACGATCATCGTGCCCAAGGCCGGTGGCGGCGGGAAAGAGCTGCGCTACTTTATCGACCAGGCCCTCGACATGGGGGTAAAGCTATACGTCTGCCAGCCCTCGCTCGATTTGCACGGTTACACGCTGGCCGACCTGATCGACGGTGTCGAGATGATCGGCGGCGCGGCGTTCAACGACATGGCGCTGAACGCCGACGCGGTGATCTCGTTCTGAGGAGCGAATAGGAGGCCGCTCGATGGGCTTATTCGCCGATAAGTATCCAGAGGTCCCATACACGGAGAAGCTGCGCCTGTGGGAAGAGGTCAAGGCCGACCCGCGCTTCCCCGATTACCTGTATGGCTGCTACGAGTGCGGTATCTGTGTGGCGGCCTGCCC
>JBAVVF010000730.1:0-1891 GCA_049697155.1 Anaerolineales bacterium | reverse complement strand
GAGCATGGCTGAAAGAATTGGCGATTTTGCATACACACTCTAGGAGTATTGTGTGGGTTTTCTCGCGACAGGTTGCGACGTGCCCTTTGCTGGAAGAAGTTGCAGATTCAGGACGAGCAGACCCGGCTGAGGTCCATATACCGAAGGCAGGTTACGGGTATCTGCTGATCTCCTTCCCCTGTGGATCATACAACACGGCCGGATCGGCCCGGTCATCGTTCCAGATATTGAAGTCATAGCCGCAGCTCAAGCCCGTGTTGCCTCTCCGGGCCCAGACCCGCAGGACTTCGCCCGGCTGCAGGACGCCGTTCAACGCGCAGGGCTGGTTCCCCATCTCCGAGACCAGTCTCCAGCCGCTCAGGTTGGCGAGTCCATTCCCACTATTCTGAATATCCACATATTCCTCCCGCTTATTGACCGTAACGATCAGAACGGAAGTGCTGTTTGCGACGGTTGCAGTGGGCAGAGGCGTTGATGTCGCCGGCGGGAGGGTCGAGGTTGGGACCGGGGTCGAGGTCGGTGCCGGGGTCCAGGTGGGCGGGCCGGGAGTTGTCGGCAGCGCCGAGGGAGCGGCCAGGGTTGGGAAGGGCGTGGAGCCAAAGCCGAACAACGCCGTCGGGGTTGGCTGTGTCCCTGCAGCCGTTGGAAGGACGGGACCTGGCGTAATCCCCGGGACATTGCGCGACCGCAGAGGGAACAACCCGAGCGGGATCGAGCAAAGACAACA
This sequence comes from Anaerolineales bacterium, assembly GCA_049697155.1. Lineage (GTDB taxonomy): Bacteria > Chloroflexota > Anaerolineae > Anaerolineales > Villigracilaceae > Defluviilinea. The sequence continues at coordinate 1,164 of JBAVVF010000730.1, read as the reverse complement.
AAACAGAAGAAAAGCCAAGGAAGGAATCAGTATTTTGACTGCCTGTCCCTGCTGGCCATATTTTTCTTTCAATGCAGAGAGATATAAATTAACTTGTTCCACAATCCTCTACCACTAAATCAACAGCTTGTCTCATCAGCGGATCTTCACTGTCTTACTGATCACTGTCCACTGTTCCACTGACTACTGCTTACTGCACACTGGCCTTCATCCATTCGGCTGGACGATGACCTTCTTCACAGCCGGGTCGCGGCTCTCGATCAGTTCCAGCGCCCGAGGCAGTTCCTGCAGCGGCAGGCGATGCGAGATCAACGCCTCCACGCGCACCTGACCGGATTGCAGAAGGTCCACCGCTTGAAATGAATTCCGCACCGACGTGAACGACGACATCACCGTCAGCCCCTTGCGGAAGATTTTGAACCCCTCCACCTCCATGTTTCGGCCCATCGGCGGCACACCGAACAGCAGCACGGTCCCGCCCATCCGGGCATAATCGATCGAGCGATTCATGACCGGGATGACGCCCGTGGCGTCGATCACGATGTCATAAGTATCCGGCTGGAGGTCGTCGAAACTGCTGACGACCCGGTCCGCGCCCAGCTGACTGGCCAGGTCCGCCCGCCCGGGGTTGATCTCCAGCACCGTGACCTGGGCCGCGCCCTGGATGCGCGCCATCTGGATCATCAGGATCCCGATCGGGCCCGCGCCCAGGATGGCGACGTGATCGGCCAGGCCGATGCGCGCCCGCTCGATCCCATGCACCACACACGAGAGCGGCTCCATGAACGCGCCGATCTCGAAGGGCAGGTCGCCGATGGAGAAAGCGGCTTTCTCAGGGACGAGCACGTACTCCTCCATGCCACCCGGGAGCGTCACGCCGACCGCCTGCCAGTTCAGGCAGAAGTTCTGGCGGTTGTTCAGGCAGTTGACGCAATTGTCGCAGGCGATATTCGGCTCCACGGCCACCCGGTCGCCGACTTTGAAGCGCGTGATCCCGCTGCCGGTCGCTGCAACGCTGCCGGAGAACTCGTGCCCCGGGATGACCGGGTAGCTCCCCATGTACTCGCCGCGATAGATGTGCAGGTCCGTGCCGCAGATGCCGCTCGCCATCACCCGGATCATCAACTCCCCCGGGCCCGGCTCCGGAACCGCCTGCTCCAGGAT
>JBAVVF010000729.1:0-2125 GCA_049697155.1 Anaerolineales bacterium | reverse complement strand
GCGCCGCGACACCGGGCGTAGTTCCCGATCCGGAAAAGAAATCTGCCACGAGATCGCCGGGATTTGACGACGCCAGAACGATGCGTTCAAGCAGGGCAACCGGCTTCTGCGTCGGATAGCCCGTCCGCTCGCTGTGCAGGCGGGCAATGACAGGGAAATACCACCAATCCTCCGGCACTTTGCCGCGTGCAAGGTCGGGTATTTTGCCAAAGCCTGCCTTGCGGGAGGAATGGAACGTCTTGACCGTGCTTGCGTTGTAGGGCTCCCGAACGGCATCGACATTGAACGTGTAATCTTCGCCTTTGACATAAGCCAATATGGTATCGTGCTTGCGATTGAAGGCGCGCCGGATCGGCGAGGGTCCGTGATAGGTCCAGATGATCTCATTCAGCAAATGGTCTGCGCCAAAAAGCTCGTCCAAAAGGAGACGGGCGTAGGCATCTGCATGCCAGTCGAGGTGCAGATAGAGCGTACCGTGTGGGGAAAGCAAGCGGTAAATCAGCGCCAGGCGCTGATAGAGGAAATCAAGATAGGAATCAGGTCCCTCCCAGTGGTCGTGATAACCTTCCACCAGCCGCCATTGATCAGGCTTGCGGGAGTCCTCCCCGCGACCGATGCGGGCTGAGTATTTCCGGTTCGTAAAAAAAGGGGGGTCGGCATAGATCAGTTTGATCCGGCCCTCATATTCAGGCAACAGGCTTGCCATCACCGACAGGTTATCCCCCAGGATCAGCCGGCTGGATGGAGAAATGTCGGGATAACCACATCCGCCCGGGTAGACGATTGAATCCGTGATCAATGAAGCAGGCGTGGTTTGTGCGAGGTTCTTTCCGGGCCAGGTTAATTCAGGCATGTTTAGTAATGGATTCGCACCAGTGTGCCGTAACCGCGATTTGTAGCCTTGCCAATCTCATGCTTCGGAAGCGCCCAGCGGAACAGCCATTTGGCTTCCTCGCTGCGCATGTTGATACAGCCGTGGCTCATCGGCACACCGAAGTTTTCATGCCAGTAGGTGCCGTGGAAGGCATGCCCCTGGGTGGTAAAGAAACAGGTCCAGGGGACGCCGGGGAGTTCGTAATCATCCGCGTTGGCGAAGAGGTTTCCATTGCCCATATGTTTGGCGGGATCCTTTTCCAGAATGCGGAAATCACCCTGCGGTGTTTTCGTATCGCCGTTTGGAATCCCGGAGGAAATGGTCGTTTTGAACACCTGCTTTTCGTACTCGTACGCCGTCAGCGTCTGCATGGTCAGATTGACATCGACGCGCTTCTTTTCCAGGGGAATCTCCGGGGTAATCGCGGTCAACTCCTCCCGCGGGATGGGCCGGACGTGCAGCGGATTGATGTAGTAGTAAGGAGGGCCCGTCAAATCATCATAGACGTGGTACCACGGCTCGCCGGTGGGACCGGGTTCGATCGTCTCGACCAGATGGACGGACCCATAATAGAGACGGAAACCCAGCTTTTCCCAGCCATAGGCCTTGCTCATCTTCCAGGTGTCGGTAAAGGGAACGGTCACTTCGACAGCCTGCCGCATCCCTTCGTCCAGGCTGAGGAAAGGCAGGGTATCGTTGTAGAGGATTTTTACCCTCTGCAAACGTGCCCGGTGGACATACCCGCCCCACACCCGATACCAGACGGGGTTCGAGGCCGGCTCGTCGACAGTCACCTCGTCATACACGTGCAGCAGCTCATCCCGATACCAGGTCGAGACGATGGAGCTTTCATCCGAGGGTTTGCTGTAGACGCTGACCGATTTTGTCGCTACACGCACAAGGGCGCTGTCATCAAAACTGTTGAAACTTGTCGGGGACGGAGAAAAGGCCAGAGTTCCAAGACTCAGGCCTCCGAGCTTTAGAAAGTCACGCCGGGACAAACGAAGCGGTCCTGTGGATAAAGTGGACATAGCGGGAAAATTGTAATCGAAAACCGCGCTTTTTAAAACAGACTCACGCCATTCTCATTAACACAACTGCCCTCCAGGGCCGGAGGGCAGTCGCTAAAAGATTCAATTGTCGGCTGAGAGCTAGACCGTCTCAGCAACCATTCCCTGAAACTTGATCTCGAGTGCCATTGTGTGGGCGCAGCGCTGGTGGGTCATAAAGAATTCACAGTCACAGTGGTAC
>JBAVVF010000728.1:0-1630 GCA_049697155.1 Anaerolineales bacterium | reverse complement strand
GGACGGCGCTGGGAGCATGGCTGAAAGAATTGGCGATTTTGCATACACACTCTAGGGAAAAATTAATATAGTGCGGCCATTGCCAGTATGATCGGCGATGTATCCTTCGAAACCCTCCCAGGAGACCAGCCACCAGTTCAAACCATCTGCCGAAAACGGTCCATCGAGGATTTCCACCGATTCGCTCGACGGGATCTTTGTGATCACATCATGTGCATCGTTCTTATTGCTATAGCCTGGTGTCGACCTCAGATTTACTTCCGTCACTTCATCGGAGATCCAGGCAATAGAAGAATCAGGTGGTGGCGTTCCCGGTATTACTGGTTGATTCGCAGGCCCCCGCTGCTTGCCTGTGTCAGAATCATAGGCGACAAATGTAATATTGCTTTGGTAGTTGTCTAATGGGATAGCCAGAAATCCCAACGAATCGATAGTGACTTGCCATTCTGCAAAGTAATTGCCAAAGCCTTGCTTATACTCGTCATAGGCAACCAATCTCAAAGACTGGTTGGGGTGAAAGCCTTCCAGGTACAAAACATTATTTCTGACGTCTATACAGGGGCATCCTATACCTTCCTCACCGCCGGTGCCTAGAAATATTACCTGGTCCAAGACATCGGATGGCGCAATTTGAGCGGACGTGGGTAACCTTAGTTTCTGAACCTCAGGGTTTCCCCCGGTACTTGCTTCCTCTCTGGACGAGTCGAGAGCAGGTGCCTCCTCGATGGGCCTGTTGGCGGCGCCGCTGCCGCAGCCCGCGATGATGATGAGCAGGAATACTTGAAGAGCCAGGGTCGATGTTTGCAGTAGTGTTTTCATGTTTTCCTCTTATTAGCAGTGATTATTTCCACGGTTCCAGCAGCCAGTCTGTTCCGTCTCCTTCGGCGACCCAGCCATACTGCCTCTGGTAATACACCCACCACCAGATCCAGCCGCCAGCACATTCTGGCCCGCTGTCAATATAGAGCACGGTTCCCTCAGGAATGCCGCCGATCACGTTATCCAGCGAGCGATGATCGGGACCGCTCCGCAAGCGTAAATTTGCGCCATTTACATAGGCAACTCTAACCTTGTCGCCAAGCTTCAGGCGGCTTTTATAGCCGGCTTGCGTGCACGGAGAATACCGGTTTGAGTAATAGTCTATATATTCACCCGTAAGCGGCGCCGAAGCGACCAATAATCGGTTGTTCGATGCATCCAACACGACATAGTGCGCCCAGAAATTTAAATTCGAGATTTCTATCCATAGTGTCCCATTGCTTCCCACAGTGCTCTTCCATTGAGTGTAATAGACGAAACGATATCCTTCTTCAATATACTGGTACATCATGACGATGACTTCTTGATTGGGTTCAAACCCCACAAGATAAACACCATCCTCTCGGGCCTCGGCGCATAGTCTGGATAAATCGGGGCAATCGAGTACTCCGCCGCCCACTCCTTCAAAAACAACCTGATCGAGGATATCTGCGGGTGTCACTCTGGGAGCGTTTGGAATGTTGATTTTGGTTTCAAGGTCTCTCTCAGCAGTTGCAGGTTTGACTTTTGTTGCAACGACCGCTTTAGGCGTCCTGGTCGGGGCCTCTTTGTTAGGTGGATCGGTAGCGGGTCTGACAGGCATGTTGGGTGA
>JBAVVF010000727.1:0-7920 GCA_049697155.1 Anaerolineales bacterium | reverse complement strand
GAGCGGAGCCGCAGGCGAAGACGAAGCGGGCGCCACTCCTCGCAACGACATGCTATTTACTATTCCATTTTGCCAAGGACAAGCGCCAGCAGGGTCATGCGCATCACAACGCCGTTGAAGGCTTCCTGCCAGTAGCGCGACCACTTGGTGATATCCACATCGGCCGGGATTTCATCCATGCGCGGCAGGGAGTGCAGCAGGATCGCGTCCGATTTGGCCTTGGTGTAGAGCAGCTCGCGCGTGATCTTGTAATTGGCAGGCGTCAGATCGAGCTCGCCGGTGCGCTCGTCGCGCGACTTGGTGTAATCCGGCTGGACGACCGGTTCGACCAGGATCACGTCTGCATCGGCAATGGCTTTTTCCACATGATCGACCTCCCGGAAGTTCACGCTGAATCCATTGAGTTCCTTCTTGAACTCATCGGTCAGGCTCATTTCCGGCGGCGAGACAAAGGTAATCGGGCAGTCGAACTGGCTTAGGGCATACCCGAGCGAATGCATCGTGCGCATGCGCATGTCGCCTACGGCCAGCCACTTTAGCCCGTCGATGCGGCCCTTCTCGCGCAGGACCGTGTACAGGTCGGTGAGGATCTGGGTCGGGTGTTCGCCCCAGCCGTCGCCGCCGTTGATGATCGGGACGCTGGCCCAGCGGGCAGCTTCGTGCGGCGCGCCCTGCTGGAAGTGACGCATCACGATCACGTCACCGTAGTACTCCAGCATCTTGACCGTATATTTGATCGACTCCTGGTAGAAGTCGCCCGCCCGGGTCATCTTTGCATCCGAGAAGCCCGTGACGTGGCCACCCAGGCGGTGCATGGCGGCTTCATGAGCCAGACGCGTGCGCGTCGAGGGCTGATAGAAAGCCGTTACCAGAGTCTTCTCCCTGAGCAGATCCACATTCTTGCGGGCGCGTGCGATGGCTTCCATCTGCACGGCGACATCAAATACATGGAAAAACTCGTTTCGCTCGAAATCCTTGAGCGAAAGGATGTCACGACCAGCAAAACTACGCATACAAACCTCCAGTGAAATGAATAGATTTAGGACTTCGTAAAGGTTCCAACTGCTTCCAGTGCTTCCTTCTTTGGCGGCTGTTCGGTACACCTGTACACAGGTAAACAAGTAAACATGGATACCTGTCTACCTGCTTACTTGTCTACCTGTTTACTTAACTCTCCCGGGAACAAGGCATAAAATTCGGTCGCCGCGACCACCTCGTTGAGCGGGACCTGCTCAAGATGGGTGTGGGCGAATTTTTCATCGCCGGGCCCAAACCCAATCGAGGGGATGCCCGCTTTGCCGGCCCAGTATGTTCCATTGGTCGAGAAGTCCCACGTGCCCAGCACACGCTTCTCGCCCCACAATGCCTCGATGGTGCTCTGCCCGGCCTGAGTCAATGGATGGTCCTCCTCCAGCAGCCAGGGCGGGTAGAACTTCGACACCGGAAAGACAAAGCCCGTGTAGGAGGGCGCGTCATAGAACAGCTCTTCGACGTGGATTTCATCCTGCAGATAGTCGGGGATCAGCCCCTTGATCTGCGCGATCACCTCGTCGCGCTTCTCATTTGAAGTGATGCGACGGTCGAGATAGATCGTGAACTGATCGGGCACCGCGTTGAGCGAAGCCGTGCGGGCCGCCACATCCGTCACGGCAATGGAGGGATACCCCTGAACCGGGTGATGACCCATCCCGAAGCGCATGCGCCGGTCCAGTTCGCGGATTTGGGTAATGATCGACATCATCTTGTACACCGCGTTGTCGCCCAGATAGTGCGAGGCGGCATGGGCCGAACGCCCGCTGGCCGTGATCTTCAGCTCGATGCGGCCCTTGTGACCCCGGTAGACCTGCATCCGGGTCGGTTCACCGATCACGACGAAATCGGGGCGAATGCAGGGATCGACCTCCACGAAGGTGTTCGGCGCGATCCCATCGCACCATTCCTCCATGTTGCCGAAATACCAGGCGGTCGTATCCTCAAGGAGCCCGAGCTGGTTCGCAAACGACAGTCCATAGACCATGCCCGGCGTGGAATTCTTCTCGTCACAGGCGCCGCGCGCGTACAGGATTCCGTTTTCGACCTTGCCCTGAAAGGGATCCCAATCCCAGGTGTCACGATCGCCGATGCCCACCGTATCGATGTGCGAGTCATACACAACGACGCGCTTGCCGCGCCCGATGCGGCCCAGGATGTTGCCCATCCTGTCAAAACGGACTTCCTCGAAACCCAGCTTCGACATCTCCGCGCCAATCCGTTCGCCGACTGCCCGCAATTGTCCATCCATGCTGGGAATGGCACAGATCTCGCGCATAAACCGGATAATGTCTTCGCGATTCTGCTCGACCTTTTGTTTGATTTCCTGAACGATCACATTTACCTCGAATAAAATGAATTAGCCACAGAACTCACTGAGTTCTCTTTTCTCAGCCACAGAGCGCGTTGAGCTTTTTGATGGTTACAGGACAAAGCGCTTGATGCCATCTTTGACCATCTTTGAGTTGAAGTTAATGAGCAGTCCAACTCTTTTGCCGGTAAGCTTCATATAGGACAAAATCTGTGCCTCGAACACCGGATCATGTCTTTCGACACTCTTGAGCTCCAGAATCACTGAGTCTTCAACCAGAATATCGATAAAGTATTCTCCAATTAGCTTGCCTCTATACTCCACAGGAACCTTCACGTTCTTTTCCACTTTCAAACCACACAGTTCCATCTCAATAGCAATGGACTCTTTGTATAGCTTCTCAAGTAAACCAGGTCCGAGCCGTTTATGGACTTCGATTGCACAGGAAATGATCCGCCGAGTGAGAGGATCATCCCGTTCAGAAACCTGCTTCTGCGGCAAAGTTTTCATTATCATGGTTTGCTCCCACCATCACCATAATCCAATACCACGGCCCTCACTCAACACAAATCTCATCCTCTCTGTGTTCTCTGTGGCTAGTTTAGGAATTTCCAATACGTCGTACCACATGGAAATTGAAGTACCCGGGGATGAAATAGCTCAGGGTATGATCCACCATGCGGCCCTCGGACATATAAAGCTCGGAAGCGAACTTGAGCAGCACGTCGCCGCGCTGGATCTCGAGCGCTTTAGCCACCTCGGCCGTGGCGTTCGTGGCGCTGATCGCGGCCCGCGAGATCCGCAGGTCATCGCCGCGTTCGAGCATAAAGTCCAGCACCGACCCGTCGAAGTCCTTTGGCAGATCGTCCACCTTCAGGACGTCCTCGGGCAGGATATCGATCAGGTAGGCAACGGGACGCGTATCGGCCCGCATCACGCGCCGGACGCGCGTGACGCAGGACCCGGCTGCCACGCCCAGCTCCCCGGCCTGCTCCTCGTCCGCATCGACCCGCTCGAGGTTCAGGTCGCTGACGGTGATCGCCAGGTTCCTGCGGCGGGCCATCGTCTCGATGCTCTCCAGGACTTCGAGTCCGGCGTCGAGGACCGGCACGGCACCGACCACAAAGGTTCCCGCGCCCTGACGGCGCCGGATGAGACCCTGCGTTTCGAAGGTCCGCATTGCCTCGCGCAGCGTGGCGCGTGAAACCCCAAGTTGCTTTGCCAGTTCGGGCTCAGAGACCAAACGCGAACCTGCGGGCGTGCGCTGGATCAGCGCAGCCAGGTCAGCCTGCAAACGTTGAAATGGAAAGTTAGCCATTATCCCTCCACTACGGGAACAAATTTGAATTTGGTCACATCCACGAGACCCTTGTCTGAAATTCGCAGCTCGGGGATGACCACCAGAGCGAGCAGCGACAACTGCATATTCGGATTGTTGAGTTTGCACCCACAGGCTTTGAAGCCTTTTAAGATCGTTCCTGCTTTCTTCGCAACCACATCGGCTTTTTCATTCGAAATCAAGCCGGCGATCTTTAATTCGACCTTACCAATGACCCTGCCATCCCGGACAACGACCTGCCCTCCCCCGCTGCGCGCCAGGCTGTTGGCAGCCACGGCCATCGAGGCCTCATCCGTACCAACGACGATCATGTGATGGCTGTCGTGGGCAACCGTCGAGGCAATCGCGCACTGGCTGTCGAAGCCAAACCCGCTGACCAGGCCTATCGTCACGCCGCCTGTGCCCCGGTGACGCTCGACCAGGGCGACCTTGGCGATGTCGCGGGTCAGGTCGACTCTGATTTCGTCATCGACCGGCTGCATATCAAACGTCAAATGCCTTGTTGGAGCCTGATTTTCGATCACTCCAATCACATTCACTTTCACTTTGGACTTCTTACCCTTCGCCACTCCCTTCGGTCGCAGGGCGGTGCTTTTTACTGTTAGCTGGAAATCCTCCGGCTTCAACGCACGTTTCAATTTCACCGACTTTGTCGCCCAGGACGGATAGCTGAACGTTGGCAGCGAAACCTTCCACTCGCCCTTTTCCGCAATCACCCGGCCTTTTGCGATGACCAGGTCCGCCTTGAAATGTTCCAAGTCCCTGACCAGCACCACGTCCGCCCAGCGGCCGGGGGCGATCATGCCCATCTCCGTGCTCATGCCAAAATGCTCGGCCGTGTTGATCGTCATCATCTGGATGGCGGTGATGGGATCGAGTCCCTGTTCCAGGGCATGGGCCAGGACGCGGTCCATGTGGCCTTCGTGCGAGATCGTCTGGGCATGCGAGTCGTCGGTGACGAGCATGAAGCGGCGCGGGTCCAGGCCCAGGTGCGTGATCGCGCCAACCTGTGAAGCGACGTCGTGCCACGACGACCCGTAGCGCAGCATGGCCTTCATGCCCTGGCGGACGCGTTCGACCGCGTCTTCGAGATGAACGCCCTCGTGGTCATCCTCCGCCCCGCCGGCCACATATCCATGAAAGGGCAGTCCCAGGTCGGGCGAGGCGTAGTGCCCGCCGATGGTCTTGTGCGCGGCGTGCGCAATGGACATCTCCTCAAGGAGGCTCCGGTCGCCCCTGGCCACGCCGGGATAATTCATCATCTCGCCCAGGCCGATGATCCCCTCCCACTTCATGGCCTGTGCCACTTCCTTTGGGCCGATGCGCGCGCCGGGAGTCTCGAACCCGGGCGACGAGGGGACGCACGAAGGCATCTGCACCCAGACGTGGATCGGCTGCTTGCGGGCTTCGTCCAGCATGAGCTTGACACCTTTGAGCCCGAAGACGTTGGCGATCTCGTGCGGGTCGATAAACATGCCGGTCGTGCCGCGGGCAGCCACGGCCCGCACGAACTCCGTCACCGTGACCATGCCCGATTCCACGTGCATGTGACCGTCAAGCAAGCCGGGGACGAGGTAGCGTCCTTTCGCATCGATGACTTTGGTCTGCCTGCCAACCGTGTGAGCCGCGTCCTCACCCACGTAAGCGATGTGTCCATCCTTGACCGCAACGTCGGAACCCGGGATGATCTCGCCCGATTGCACGCTGACCCATTGACCGTTCCGGATCACCAGGTCAGCCGGGAGGCGTCCCATGGCCACGTCAACGAGCGAGCGGGTAAGCTTGGCAGATGATGGCATAAATCTCCTCAACGTTTATTGCGCAGAAACCGCGAAGAATAAGAGCAGGACCGCCAGAAAGTATGGGATCCCCAAAAGCCAGGCCAGCATTTCACGGCGGCGATACATAAAGTAACTTGATCCATAGAGAAGTCCTGGCAGAAAGATATTCACGAAGGCCGGGAAGTGAAACTCCGGCAGCCCGCTCAGAGACCAGGAAACCGGAAAGGCAATGATCGCGGCCGCAAAAAGAAAGCGGTAATCGTTTTTGATCAAGCCAATCAGGGCCAGAACAACGGTCGTGACCACCGCGGGCGGGCCAACAAGGAGGTAGAGAAGGACTTCAAGCATATTGAAACCGACCATATAATTTGCTATACTGTTAGCAGGTTCCCGAACGCTGGTCACCTGACCAGGAGGCTAAAGGACAAACTCGGACGCATTCGAATAAAGGAGAATGTCATGAAACTTTCTGCACCCAAACAAATTACCTGGATCATTGCTGTTGTGTTAGGCGTACTTGGCTTGCTGGGATACTTCGGTCTGCCGGTCGTTGGCGCTTTCGCTTTCTGGCTGGCGTTCCTGGGCTTCGCTGTTCTCGCGGTTGCTACTTTCGTCCAAGGTCTATAAGATCCCAGATTAAATTGTGGCGGCGCCTCCCACCATACAAGGCTCCCGTTCGTACGGGGGTCTTGCCTTTTAAACGGATAACAATCTCCTGGCGGCTGCATTATGTTTTTCCACTAATCTATGTTCGTCCACCGTGACCAGCTGGCCTTCCTTGACGATGAACCTGCCGTTGACGACCGTGTAGTCCACATTGACGGACTGGCCAAAGACCAGCGCCGCGACGGGATCGTGCATTCCTGCAAAGGGCAGCCGATTGAGATTGACTGCGAAGAAGTCCGCGCACTTGCCGGCTTCCAGGCTGCCAATATCTTTTCTGCCCAGGACGGCCGCGCCGCCGCGCGTGCCCAGGTGCAGAGCTTCGCGGGCTGTCATCAGCTTGCGATCCGGATCGTTGGACAGGGAAAAACCAGTGATGCCTTCCTTGACACGCGCCACGAGCAGCGCGTTACGGGCTTCGGCCAGGAGATGCGACCCATCGTTGGAAGCGGATCCATCCACGCCCAGGCCGACGTTGACGCCCGCGGCCCGGTACTGTTTGACGGGCGCGATGCCGGAAGCGAGCCGCATATTCGAGGTGGGACAGTGCGCCACCCCGCACTTATGTTTGGCAAAGACCCTGATCTCCTCGTCGTTGACCCAGACCGCGTGCGCAAACCAGACGTCATCCCCCACCCAATCCACTTCCTGCATGTACCCGACGGGCCGATGCCCGAACTTCTGCAGGCAGAACTGCTCCTCGTCTTCGGTCTCGGCCAGATGGGTGTGCAGATGGACGCCATACTTGCGCGCCAGTTTGGCGGACTGCTTCATCAGGTCGCTGGTGACGCTGAACGGCGAACAAGGCGCCAGGACGATCTGCACCATGGCTCCAGCTTTCGCGTCATGATATTTCTCGATGAGGCGCTGGGAATCCTTTAGGATGGAGTCCTCGTCGTCGACGACCGAATCGGGCGGAAGCCCGCCCTGGGAGGCGCCGAGCGACATCGAGCCGCGCGAGGCCTGCAGGCGGAGTCCGACTTCGGCGGCAGCGGCAATTTCGTCGTCCAGTTTCGAGCCGTTCGGGAAAAGATAAAGGTGGTCGGAAGCGGTGGTGCATCCCGACAGGGCCAGCTCGGCCAGAGCCGTCTGAGTCGAGACGAAGATATCCTCAGGCCTCATCCGGGCCCAGATCGGATAGAGGGTCGTCAGCCAGTTGAAGAGATTGGCGTCCTGGGCGGCCGGGACGGCCCGGGTGAGAGTCTGGTAGAAATGGTGGTGCGTGTTGACCAGCCCCGGCAGGACGATGTGACCCTTGAGATCGAGCACTTCGTCGGCAGTGGCGGGCATTTCGCTCATCGGCCCGACTTCCTGGATGAGCCCGCGACGAATAAAAAGACCACCATCGGGAATTTCCCGCTGATGGTCATCCATGGTAACGATGTAGGCGTTCTTGATGAGTAGGGTAGTCATGTAGTTGAGTAGTTTAGTCGTTGTATAGTCTAGTAGGTGACTAGACTAAATTTGTCTGACAACTTCAAGTGTAGCAAAAAAGGGGGAGGATGTCAATTGGGACATTTGGCAAGGAAAGGAGTTTTCTTTCGAGTCGAAGGCTAGTCGAAGGATCGTCGAAGGATGCCCGCTCCGCTGCCAGTCTGCGATGCAAAAGATGTCTAACAACCTGGGCTGGGATGCGGCAAGTTTGGGAAGCTAAGTATTGGGATGAGGTTCAATCAGGAAAAATTAAAGTTATTACTGTTCTAATGGAAGAATGCAGCATTCCAACACTATTAAAAGCTAAAAAATACGCTAACATTACCTGGGACTATGCGAGAGGACTAGATGAAGTGCTACTC